>DATDPY010000339.1:0-2848 GCA_035292565.1 Cyclobacteriaceae bacterium
GAAAGCGGGGGACTTCTTTCGGAATCAAAAAATGATATCCTGAAGCTCATACCGGATCATTTAACACCCGATACGATCTTTTGCAGTTATCCCGCGTCATTTGATCAGGTGATGGAAAGCATGGCCGGAAAGGGCATGTATTTCCCTGTGATCGGCAAACCGGATCATGGCGAGCGCGGATGGATGGTAGAGAAGATTGGCAGTAAGTCCGAACTGCAGAAATATATCAGCAGGATCAGGACCGACTTTCTCATCCAGGAATTCATTGATCTTCCGCACGAAGCCGGTATTTTTTACTGCAGGTTTCCCAACCGGGAAAAAGGTTATGTGACCTCGGTGGTAATCAAGGAATTGCTCAAGATCACAGGGAACGGCGTATCGACCGTCAGGGAAATTATCCGGCAGGTCCCCAGAGCAAGCCTTCAACTTAGAGCCCTTGAAAAAAGAATTCCCGACCAGATGAACCTGGTGCCGTTAAAAGGAGAGGTGATTGAGCTTGTGCCGATTGGGAACCACAGCAGGGGCACCACTTTCCTGAACGGGAATCACCTAATTGATGAAAGGATGAATCATGTATTCAATACGATCGCAGCCCAAATACACGGGTTTTATTACGGACGATTCGATATCCGTTATGCATCCCCGGAAGACCTTTATACCGGGACGAATATCCGCATCCTTGAGCTGAATGGGGCCAAAAGTGAACCTGCCCATATTTACCACCCTGGTTACCCGATCCTCAAAGCGTATAAAGACCTCTTCAGACACTGGAAAATCCTATATGGGATCTCAGTCCTGAATAGAAAATCGGGAATCAGGTACCCCGGCTTCAGGAATGGATGGAAAGCCTGGAAAAAATTCAGGCAATTCCAAAGATTAAGGGATACCTGAGGTTTTTACCACTGGATAATATCCCCGCTCGTATAATCCGTTTTATGCAGGCCTATGGTATTGTTGTTATACAAAATGCCGAAGTAAATCACTCCTTCGCGTATTCCCAGCCCGAAAACATGGATCGCGTATACATCCTGGCCGCCGTTTCCGGCTTCGAGTGAATCGGGTAATGAAACCTGCGTGACCTGGTTCAGATGATTCATGCCAGCAGGCAGAATCCTGTTTTCAACAGGCTTTGCCGTGAGGCGGGGAACAAATGATAAAGCCGTTACCAGGATGCTCCCGCTTAATAATATTGCGGATATCCCGAGGCAAACCGCCAGGAATCTTTTCGTGAACGAATCGTTAATTTTCATATTGATTGTTTTATATGCTTAATTTTATCAGTTAAGGAAACCTGATGCATAATTTCTGGTCAAGGCTTAAGTACCAGGCATATGACGCAATTCATTTTTTGAAGAAAATGAGTGCGACCAAGTTAGTGAATTTTTTCAAGGTTTTGGCCGCGTTTTATTTTTCCCGGGCTGTGAAAAAACCTCACATGGCCGGATCGCCGGTTTCCATTTCCATTGAGCCAACCACCTCCTGCAATTTGCGCTGCCCGCAATGTATCAGCGGAACCAGGACCTTTACCAGGCCGACCGGGATGATGGATTTGGATGACTTTAAAGGAGTGATCTCACAATTGCGCAGGAAGCTTGTTAACCTCACCCTGTATTTCCAGGGCGAACCCTTTCTCCACCCGGCATTCTTCGAGATGGTCGGCTATGCGGGCAAGAACCGCATTTATACCATGACCTCCACCAATGGCCATTACCTGACCAGGGGTAATGCTGCAAAGGTCATCATTGCCGGACTCGACAGGATCATCATTTCCGTCGACAGCTTTAACCAGGAGACCTACTCCGCTTACAGGGTTGGGGGTAATATCGAAACAGTGATCAGCGGAATCGGCAATCTGGTAAACGTGAGAAAGGAAATGAACGCCACCAGGCCGTTGATCATCCTGCAATTTCTGGTATTTCGGGCTAATGAAGATCAGATTGAACAGTTAAGGAACACTGCATATCGCATGGGTGCCGATAAGGTGGACTTTAAAACTATGCAGATTTATGATTACGCAAACGGTTCGTCCTTCATCCCCGGTAACAAAAAATATTCAAGATATATTCAAAATCAGTCCGGGACTTATGAAGTTAAGGCTGATTACTACAACCACTGCTGGAAAATGTGGCATAGCTGTGTTATCACCTGGGATACCAGGGTTGTGCCCTGCTGCTTCGACAAAGATGCTTCCCATGCCATGGGGAATTTACGGGAACTCGGAGAATTCAAACGGATTTGGATGAATGAAACCTACAGGGAATTCAGGTCAAGAATCCTTAACAGCCGCAAATCCATCGATATTTGTTCGAACTGTACGGAAGGGACCTCGTATTGGGTTTAGTAAACCTTGGAGGTTTTGCCGGCGCCAGGATCTGCGCGTAAACTTCCAACGTGGTTGTTATTTCCCCGCTGGTTTTTCCCCGGGCGTCAGGTTTTCGGGGCAGTTTTCACAGGAAGCTTCCCTTTTGTTTTTTACAAAGACAGATTTGTAGAAAAGCCTTCCGATATATCCTACCGCTCCTATAAATAATATAAATACGATAATTTCCTGCATCCTGATAATCCTGCAAAGGTAATACTCAAATATACTCAATATTGTTTATCCCAGTGCTCCCGGATTGCCGCCTGCATGGCCGGATGGACGAAGGGATTCCCGGCAACAAACTCCCTTCCAAACAGGAAATTATCGCCTCCCCGGATATCTGTAACTATCCCTCCCGCCTGTTTGACGATTAAGGCTCCTGCGGCAACATCCCAGGGATTCAGGAAGAACTCGAAAAATCCTTCCGATCTGCCCGAGGCTACATAGGCCAGGTCGATAGCCGCGCTGCCCAGTCGCCTGATCCCG
>DATDPY010000340.1:0-21131 GCA_035292565.1 Cyclobacteriaceae bacterium
GGGGATCAGGATCCTTGAGGCCGGAATGGATTGCAGGCGTAATTGCGGGATCGCTGTAATGCTGGAGAAGAGAAAATGCGGTGGCCCGTACCATGGCCGCTACGGATGTATCCGAGCACATACGAATAAGTTCGGGAAGCACCGATGGGGATAACTTCCTGGCTTCGGCAATAATTTCACCATAATGCACTCCGTACTTTTTAGGATCACCGTACCATTTTCTTGCGGAATCGGCAGCCCATTGAATGGGTTTATCCTGGTGGCATTGTGTACAAGCATTCGGAATGCCGAGTTTTAGCGATAAATCGGGCCTTGGAATCCGGATGCTGTGGTCAAGCCGGGGATCAACGACCATGTACTTCGTAACAGGCATGTGGCATTGTACACATTGGGAACCTTCCGTTCCCTGTTTATGAAAATGATGGTTGTAGCTCCCGTATTTTTCTGCCTGGTGACAACGGTAACACAAAGCATCGCCGGAAACCAGGATTTTCCCGCTATGGGGGTTATGACAATCCGTACAGGACACTCCGGCCTTAAACATTTTGCTTTGCAGGTAAGATGCATATTCATAATCTTCATCCTGGATTTGTCCGTCGGGGTAATAAATATTCTCATCCAGCAAGGATGGGCGATGAGTGTCTAGGAATGATTTACCATGAATATAATCCTCGCTGATAACTCCTCGTCGCGCGTGGCACCTGGCACAGGTTTCGATCTGCTGTCCAATATTGTGGGGAACGGACCGCTTAGCGGTAACAGAGTTTTTATCAAAGACCCATGCGCCCTGGTTCCTGTCCTTGAACAATACATGCAAGCCCATATTCGGGATTGCAGGTGTGCTCCCTTTTTCATTGGCTTCACCCCATAACACATGTAAAGATCCCGGTCCGTGACAGGCCTCGCAGGAAACATCAATTTCAGTCCATGTAGTCCGGTATTCCCCCGTTTGATGGTCATAATTTTTTTTCAGGTTTGTGGAATGGCATTCGGCACACATATAATTCCAGTTCTGCATAATCCCTGTCCAGTACAGGATGTCATCCGGCTCAATCCTTTCACGGTCATAAATATGAAACCATCGCTGTCCTCCCTCGGATTTAGGACGTGTATCCCAGCAGACCGGCAGGCATTGAAGGCGCCCGCCGGGAAATTCGATCAGGTATTGCTGTAATGGCCGGTATCCAAATACATATTTGATCTCGAATTCCTTCATCACGCCCTCTGTTCCTTCGGTGAATACAAAATATTTTTCCCTCTTTCTGTAAAATTTTGATGTAATCCCGAAATGGACAAAGGTGGAGTTGTTGAAATCCCCGAGGACATGGGAACTGTCGGCAAGGTCCATAGCCCTGTCATGGTCGGAGCCCGTAAACAGAGCGTACTCATCTTCATGACATCGCTTGCAGGATTCCCTGCCGGTATAAACCGCGTTCCGGATGTTCAGTGCAGAGCTTTCCAAAGTGTCACTTTTGCCTGCCTTTTCATCCCGGACACATTGAAAAAACAGCATCAAACTGAAAGCCGATGCAGATAATAAAAGGGCAGCCGATTTAAGCCCAGGCTTCATAAAATCACCTTGAACGGTATATTTAATTTTTTAAAAATCTCCTGAAAAGTAATCGATAATGGCCCAATTTCAATAATTAAAAGGCGAGTTTGGGCCATATGGAAGAAATTAAATTTTGTGTATTGACAATTGCTTTAAAAATATTAAATTATCTGTGTAAAGGTGCTCCCGCGAATGGTGAAACCTTTCCCGGGCAGAAAGAGAATCAATATATTAACCTCTAAATTTCGTACTTTAGGAATTAGGGGTGAGTTTTGTAACGGAACACATTTTTCAATCTAAATTTATTTTTGATGACAGTTAACGATAAAATAGAAAAAGCCTGCAAAGATGCCCTGGCTCATTTCGAAAAACTGGGTGATGAAAGATTTTACGACATCCGGTCGAAACTTGAATTTGTTTTAGGTAGTTATGGTTTTGACAGAAATCCTGTAGGGTTATATGAGTTCGCATTGAAATCGATCGAGATCCTGGAGAATTATAAAGAACAGAATTCCAAGAAAGTACCTAAAAAACTGATCGATTCCATTCAGAAGGCGGTGAACGATTATACCAAAGCAAACCAGAGATAGCTTTTCCTGCAATTTCAAATTGAGCCGTTCCATGATAGAGCGGCTTTTTTATTTACATGATTTTTAAGGAATCGCCTGTCCGCCATTGTTTTATCGGAGGTGGGAGGAATCGATGACTGAATATAGAAGCCGGAACTACAAACCATACTCAAATTTATTCATCCCCGGCTGCGTAACAGGATATTTGCCATCAGGACCTGCCTGCAGGGGGGCTTGGGAGTTCATAGTCAAACGATCCAAACCGGGGGCGAATTCGTGCTCACAGCTGAGTATTTCCTCATAGGTGATAATCCGCCCGGTGTGTGCTGCCATTCTTCCCATGGAAGTAACCAGGCTGGCTTCAGCGCCGCGCTTCGCCTCATTGAACGGCTTATCCTTACGAATGGCATCAATCAGGTGATCCCATTCGAGCTGGTAGGGATTGGGTTCCTCCCCGGGAAACGACCAGACGAGGTCATCCTTTTTCTCAAGATCCTGGCCTTTATAAATACGGCATCTTGCCGGCGTATGTCCTCCCTGTGAGATAACGGCAGACCCCTTTGTACCATGAGCGTAACTGGCAAATTCGTCATGGCAGCCATCGATACACCTGCCATAAAGAAACAGTTTAGTACCGTCGGCGAAAGTGTATTCCACTGAATAATTATCAAAATTCTGATCGATCGAGATGCCCCGGTAATGTCTTCCGCCCAGTGCCTGGGCCTTGACAGGCCAGGCATCTTTCATCCAACAGCATTCATCGATGTGATGGATATAAAAGTCGCTGAATGAACCTCCGCTTGCCCACAGGAAACTGTGGAACCGCTGTACCTGGTAAAGCAGTTCGCTGATATTTTCCGGTTTGGGATCTGACGCGAAATAACCAAGAGGGCCATGCAGTCTGTAAGCACGGAGCGTTATAATATCTCCGATCTGCCCGTCTTTAATACGGTCGTAGAGTTGTCCCCTGACTTCGCAATGCCGGCACATCAGGCCGACGCCAACTTTTAGGTTCTTTTTTACGGAATCTTCAGCAAGCTTCAGAAATTTGCGGGTGGTGGGCCCATCGACAGTGACGGGCTTTTCCATAAAGACATTGATGCCTTTTTCGATGGCATAGGTGAAATGCACCCAGCGAAATGCGGGAGGTGTGGCCAATATTACGACATCCCCAGGGCTGAGACAGTCCATGGCGTCTTTATAAGCATCAAATCCGATGAATTTGTGATCTTCAGGTACGTCTATCTGTTTAGGATGAATTTTTTTCAGGGAATCGTAGGTGCGTATAATACGTTCCTCAAACACGTCGGCAAGAGCTACAAGCTTAATGGGCCCATTCTCTACCGATAAAGCATTAGAGGCAGCGCCGGCGCCTCTGCCCCCACAGCCAACCAGGGCTACCTTTATCGTATTGTTTTCGCCCGGATAAACATGTGGAATAAATCCTGCGGTCAGTGCCGATGCAACGGTAATTTTACCTGTGTCCTTCAAAAATTCGCGGCGCGATAATGATTTCTTTTCCAGGTTATACATTTTTGTTTCTATTTTATTTTAATAAATTCAATAAAATAATATCATGACAGATAATACGTGATAAAAGAACAGATCGGAAATTACAACGGCTGACACATAGTTCCAATAAATGCCGGTTTTAATTGCCCTGCCCTTAAGGACGGGGCACTTGATGGGGAATATTAGAATTCAGGACTTCAGCCCTTTCCAGTTTCAGGGTTTTTATTTAATGGATATCTCTGACAAATTCATCGAATTCTTCTGTAAAAGGTTTCTTTTTATGATCCTGCTCCTGATTCCTGATGTATTTCCTGACAGCAACAAGTTTAGAAGGACATACGCGTTTGGATTGAATTGCTTATTTTTTAAATCTTATTCGAATAATTAAGGCACTATGTCAGAAAAATATAAAAGAAGAGATCTTTTGAAAGGAATCGCTGCCAGTACTTTAGTTCTCGGCAGCGGCATTAACCTATCAGAACTAAAGGAAAAACCGGGTAAAAAGTCTAAAAAAATCCTCGCTCGTGAAAATGCCATGAAAACCTTTACCAAGGCTGTATGGCTTCACATAAACAGGAGCTTCCCGAATGGGGAAAAGGATGTTCCTTTTGTCCTCGACAAATGGGCTGATGCAGGATTCAACCTGTTAATACCTCATATCAGGTCCAATTCCGGGGCAATTTACCGGCAAACGAAGCATCCCATATCTGACTTAGCTAAAGACTGGGATCCTGTGGAAGCGCTTGAAAGGGAAGCCAAAAAGCGGGCTATGAGAATACATCCCTGGTGTTCGGTTTTTGTAGGTTCAGGTACTGATTTTGGCAAGGCACATCCTGAATTCATTGGCCTGAATAATAACGGCGAGAACACAGGTAATTTTCTCTGTGCGGCCCGGGAGGAGGTCCAGGATTGGGCATTCTCTTTTTTTGAGGAACTCATGGATAATTACGAAGTGGCGGGGATACATCACGATTATGTAAGATATAACGATTACCTGTGCTATTGCGACCATTGCAAAAAGACGTTCAAGATGGAAACCGGCATTGATATGGATGCTATGGAAAAAGGGAGCGCTGAGTGGGCCAGGTGGGTTACAGGCAGAGTGCATAATATCAACAAATTCGTAAAGAGGGTCCAGGATGCCGCCACAATAAAGGATAAGGAAACTTCAGCAGCGGTCTTTGCTGGTTACCCCGGCTGCGTGGTTTCGGTTGCACAGGACTGGATTACCTGGGCTGAAGAAGAATGGGTCGATTTTTTACTTCCCATGAATTACTGGGGTGATGTGGCAAAGTTCAACAGGCTGGCGGATATCCATGTAAGATCAGGAAAAAGCAAAATCCCCGTCATTGAAGGAATTGCCAACAGGCTCCCGGATGAAGTATTCAAAATCGATCTCACTCCGGAACAACTACTCGATAGATCACGGTATGTAAAAAACATGGGTTTCCAGGGGATTTGTTATTTCGCTGCGGGTTCATTAACCGATGAAGACCTGAAGGTGATCAAAACGCTATGACTGGACGAAGGATGCTTTAGACAGCGGAAAAGTATCGGAAGTAAGCGGTCGGAAGTCAGAGGTCAGATCATTCCGTTCAAAAATGAGATATTTTCTTTGAAACGAAAAGATCTGACCTCTGACTTCTGATTTCCTCTTTCATCTATTTATATTTTTCAGGGAATCGAATGCCCCCTAAAATCTCGGAAAGCTTTCCTGCAATAAAAATCGGTGTTGCATCTTCAAGGAACGGCCCGATTATTTGTAAACCTACAGGCAATCCTGATTTTGTTAATCCGATGGGAAATACTGTTGCTGGTAACCCGGTCAGCGTGGCAAAGGAAAGCCAGAAGAGGATATCATCATAATCCCTTTCGCCTTCAGGTGTAGCCAGGGTTCTTTTCTTTGACGGGTCAGGGTTATTCGGGAACCATGGCTTACTGATATGGGGGAATGCCGGCACAAAGGTCATGGGCATGATGAATGCATCATATTCTTTGAAGAACTCCTGCCATTTTTCCCGGGCTCTTAAACGGTTGGAATCCCATATCCGGAAATATTTATGGGGATAGGTATATGCCCGTGCCCTGATCCGTGATAAAGTATCATCCTCGCTTTCAGCCTGAATTCTCAGGAATTCGATTTCCTCGTCAGAAACACCGCCCGACATATGGGCATGAAGCAGGTAAAGGTAATTGATGAATTGCTCTTCCGCGTTTATATTTTCAGGCCAGCCTTGCGTGAGACTTAACCCTTCCTGCTTAAATGCCGCGATGGCTGATTCAATCACAGGTTTAATCTCTGAGGAAACCGGGCATAGCCTGTCATCGGTCACGTACCTGATCTTATATTCTTTCGGATCGGTTTTTCTTTCCTTCGGTAGTTTCCATGAATATGCAAGGGCATCCGGTTGGTCGGGCCCACCGCAGATCTCAAGCAATAATTTAAGATCGCCGGCACTCCTGGCGAGTGGGCCTGCCACCGATAATCCATTTGAAATATAGGGGGATCCACCAGGCTCGCCTGCCAAAGCCTGACGGGCGGGCATTGGAGGGATCTGCCCTTTCTTTGAGACCAGATCAACAGTTGGCTTGTGTCCAAATACGCCGCAGAAGTTCGCGGGTACCCGGATGGAGCCGGCAGTATCGCTTCCGATGCACAGGTAACTAAAGCCTGCGGCCAGGGCGGCTGCACCTCCTCCGGTGGAACCGCCAGGCGTCCGTTCAAGGTTCCATGGATTATTTGTCCTCCCATATATCTCGTTAAAGCTTTGATGATCATCGAGCATATACGGCACGTTGGTATTCCCGATGATCACAGCCCCGGCACTTCGCAGGCGGGCAACTCCGGTAGCATCATTTTCGGGAAAATAATTTGATAACGAAGGATTACCGGCCGTGGTGATTACCCCTTTAATGCTGAACGAATCCTTGATGTCAATCGGCACCCCATGCAACGGACCCCAGTTCTCTCCCCTTGTCAGTGCCACATCAGCCTCCCTGGCCCTTTTGATTGCTTCTTCTTCGAGCACTATGTTAAATGCATTGATTTCCCTGTCAAATTTTTTGATCCTCGACAGGATGATGCTGGTCAAATCAAAAGAAGATATTTTTTTATCCCTGATCAATCCTGCAACTTCAATAGCGCTTAAGAAAGGAATTTCATCATCCGAATAGTCTTTAATCCTCGATGTGCTGATTCCAGAAAATATTGGATTTAATGCGGGAATGGAAGCGCCAACCATGGCTTTTTGTATAAACTTTCTTCGATTGAATTTACTGATCATAAAACCTCATTGATTTGGAAATCTAAGACCAGAGTCTGTCCCACGATCTATCCTCATTCCACTCCGGAGTTGGGGAGAAGAGTTGTGTCCCTTTCACAAGATGCGCCTTTACGACTTCTTCATTCAATTCAATTCCCAGTCCGGGCTTTTCCGGAACCTTAACGAAGCCCTGGTTGTTTATCGGTTTATCCAGGCCGGTTACAAGGTCTTCCCACCAGGGCACCTCGGTTGAGTGGTTTTCGAGCGCAATAAAATTATTCGTGGCTGCTGCCGTATGCACATTTGCCATAAACGAAATTGGCGAACCTGCAAAATGCATCGCCATCGCCACGCCATGTTCTTCGGCATAATCACCTATTTTTTTGGTTTCCAGAAGGCCTCCTGAAGTGGCCAGATCGGGATGGACCATATCCACGGCTCTTGCATCGATCAACTTGATAAATTCTTCCTTCAGGTAAATATCCTCACCGGTTAAGGTTGGTGTTTCAATAGCCTCGGTAATCTCCCTCCACCCCTCGGTATATTTCCAGGGGATCATGTCTTCCAGCCAGGCAAGCTGGTATTTTTCCGCAGCCTTACCCAGCCGTATCGCCGTGTTGATCCCGAAATGTCCGTAATGGTCTGACGCCAGCGGGATATCATATCCAACGGTCTCCCGGATTACGGCGACATAGTCTATTAGTTCTTCCAATCCTTTGTCAGTTATCTGGATCGCCGTAAACGGATGTTCAGTCAGATTGTATTTCTGCCAGTCATAGTTTCTTGGAACTACCAAGGCCCCGGGTATGTCGCGGATTAATTGAATTCCAAAATCCATTTTAAGAAAGGTATATCCCTGATCAACACGCTCTTTCATTCTTCTCGCATACTCCTGTTTGTCCTTTGAAGTGTGCGAATCTGCGTATAATCTGATCTGATCCCTGAACTTCCCTCCCAGCATTTGATAGGCCGGCACACCAAACGCTTTACCAGCAAGGTCCCATAAGGCCATCTCAACGCCTGAGACTCCGCCGCCTTGCCGGGCGTGACCGCCAAATTGTTTAATCTTTCGGAATATTCGGTCGATGTTGCATGGATTCTCTCCCAATATCCTGCTTTTCAGAAACAGAGCGTATCTCGAACTTCCGCCATCGCGGACCTCACCGTACCCGGAAATACCCTGGTTCGTATCAATCCTGATAATGGGTACGCGCATGGGGGCGCCCTCAATCTCTGCAATCCGCAGATCAGTAATCGTCAGATCGGAAGGCGCGGAAGAACGATTAACCTTTTGCGAACTCCATGCAACGGCTTCCTCAACCGGGCTGAACATTAATCCAGCAAGGCTCAATCCTCCGGCAGTTCTAATAAAATCCCTTCGGTTGCCGAAACCGTCATTTCTGCCGCTACCGGCATTCATATTTTCTCCGGATTTCCCGGAACTTTTTAAAAGGTTTAATAATGTAGTTTTCATATGGGTATCCGTTATGTTATATAATCAATGCCCGCTAAAAAAAATCAGGGCTTCAAAATAATTCTTTCCGCCAGGTTGGCTTCAACCTTCGACCTCGAATAATACAGGGGAAAATACTTATCATTTGCCCACATATCAAACAGATTCCTGTAATATTTGCTGCCGGGATCACCGGATTGGCCGGGTGTATTCGTGGCAAACGTCCGATCCCAGTCCCCCGTATCGGCAATGATCCTGAAACTTGCACCACTGGTTTGGTTCTTGCCGGCACCGGTCGCTCCCGGTGTATAACCATTACCCCCGCGTGGAGCCGGTCCTGCGTTTAATTTATCTTTCAGTTCCTTGTTGACCACATCACTTAAAGGATGCTTAATGTAAACATGCTTATATCGTTCCTGACCATATACCCAATCCATCGAATTATCACCTAAATCACCCGCTAATTGTTTAACGGCAGACTCGAATGTTTTTCTCAGAAAATCATTCCTGCCTTTTATCGGGTCGGGGCCGAATTTTTCGTCAGGATTCTGTAACCATTGAATTATCTTTGTCAGAGGCGGAACGATCAGCCCCCTGGCATCCTCCGGAACAAACTGTTCAACGGCATTTTCCATTATTTTATTTTCCCATGCCGAATAAATACCCGCTTCTACCGAGTTGGCTGCAAGAGTAAAATTCCAGCCTGACAACAATTCTTTCGCGGCTAAATTTTGTGATTCAAGCAACAGTTGATCCAGCAATGGAATAAGCAGCCTTGCCGGAATGGAATAATAATCCGTCTGAAGCGCCTTCATGTCATCCATGCTGAATTTTTTTCCTGACCCGAGCACTTCATTGATCCTCTCCCCGCGGAATGGATCGGCCCAGGTAAATCCAATAGCTTCCCAGTGTTGATAATCATCAGGGATAACCAGTTGATTGGCCGTGGCGAAAAACCCCGGCTCAGGATTGTTAATATGGGGCTTATCGAGCATAGGCAGGTATCCGTCCCATTCATATTTACCCGATCCGGGTACCGGGACCAGGCCGCTGAAATTCCTGCGAACTGGAGCAATCCCCACCGCCTGCCAGCCAATGTCGCCGTCAATGCCAGTCCAGATCATATTTTCACCGGGAATATGGTTGTATTTGCATGCCTCCCTGAACTCTTCCCAGTTTCTTGCCTGGTCAATCCTGAGGGAAGCCAGGTATGGCGCACCTCCGGGCTCAAGCCATGCGCATCGGACGGCATAAGCCTTGTTATGTACGGAATCGATATAAGTTACCGGACCATGACGCGTAAACCTAAGGTTTGCAATTACGTCCATGCCATTTTTTACATGGATCGTTTCAATCTGCGCCGTCATTTCTTCCCATTGGTCCATGTATCGATACTGGTTTAGATTGTCCGGATTCAGATCGTATACATACAGGTCTTCTCCATCCGTGCTGAAGACGGTGAGTCCCCATGCGCCGTTCTCATTATGACCGATTGAAACACCTGGAATTTCCGGTTCCCCGCCTCCGATCACATTCCAGCCCGGGGCAGAAAGATGAACGATGTATCGCAAGGAAGGAACCGCGATCTTCCTGTGCGGGTCATTTGCCATAATCGCTGAACCGCTTTCCATCAGCCGCCCCTGTATAACCCAGTTATTGCTTCCCGCTTGTGAAAGATCCGAAATATTATGGCTATCGTCGAAACTATCTCCAACGAGAAAGGCATTCGAATGACTTGACGGTTCGTTCCCGGCCCTGTATGAATCGATAATATCCACGGGATGGAATTGTATATCACTCCGGTATGTATTATATAACTGGAGCACATCATCGAAAAGAAGTTGGCTATTTATGGCAGGATCAATTTCGATGATCGGATCTCCGGGATGAAACCATAATATTTCCTTTACTTTTTCCGCACCAATCCTGGAAACAGCCCTCCCGATAGACAACTCCTGGGTAATGTTCCCCAAAAGGCCCTGGTGACGCGAGATCACTGTTTCGGGTGTCCAAAATCCGGGCTGAATATCCAGTAATTTAAATTCCAGGGGAAGTTTGTCAGGGTTCTTGTTAGCTTCAAGGATACAGGCATTGATCCCATCCACAAAAGCCCGGATGATCTCTTCTCCGTCGGGATGATAATGATTCATTTCTGCGGTCATGTCCCCGCGGAACCGGAAAAGGCGGGCTCCAATATCTCTTTTTATTTCCCGGGGCCCGAGGATTTCCGCAACATTTCCGGCAGCCTGCCTTCTCCAGATCTCGAACTGGAATAGCCTGTCCCTGGCCGCACAATATCCCTGGGCAAAGAATAGATCATGCTGGTTGCGCGCATAAATGTGGTTTATACCCCATTGGTCTCTCTTTACCTCAACCTCAGCGCGTAATCCCTCGGTGATCAGGATTTCACTCCCATGACTGCAGGAAAGCAGAAATATCAACAGGGCGGGCAGAATTGATTTTAATCTTGCCGGAATTTTTAACATAAGGTTTTCGAATTATTAAAAAGGTTTCCGGAGAGCAAATTAATTGAAATACCATTAAATCCCATATTTCACAATTTATAGCATGATAAATTAGCCGGTTAGGGATATAAATGTTTGGCTGTCAGGAACTTTTTGTATAATTTTAACAATTCATTTCGAAACCTAAAGAATGTAATTCCCTGTAACACCTGGGCAAAATTCTTTAGGTTTTTAATTTGGTTCCCGAAATACACAAAGCGGATGTTCAATTTCTAATGCATGGTTATGTCGAAAGTATCCTATTATACGCCTGAAGGTTTGAAAAAACTTCAGGATGAATTACAGCACCTGAAAACAAAAGGAAGGGCGGATATTTCCCGCCAGATCGCTGATGCAAGAGATAAGGGTGATCTTACAGAGAACGCGGAATACGATGCCGCAAAAGATGCCCAGGGGCACCTCGAGGCCAAGATTGCCCAACTGGAAGAAATCATATCCAATGCCCGGCTGCTCGACGCTTCCAAGATCGATGGATCCAAAGTTTCCATAATGACCAGGGTAAAGATCAAGAATACCAAAAACGGGGCCATGTTCACCTATACGCTGGTTGCAGAAGAAGAAGCAGATCTGAAGGAAGGAAAAATTTCGGTTAAATCACCCATCGCAAAAGGACTTCTCGGTAAGAAAAAGGGAGAAAAAGCAATGATTGAAGTTCCGGCAGGAAAGATTGAATTTCAGATAATCAGCATATCTTTGGCTTAATGGCATCGATATTTACCAGGATCATTAAGCGTGAAATCCCGGCTTACATTGTTGCTGAGGACGATAATCATATTGCAATTCTTGATATCAATCCCCTGGTTAAAGGTCATACCCTTGTAATTCCTAAAAAGGAAATTGATTAACTCTTCGATCTGGACGACGCATCCTTTGCTCAACTGAATTTGTTTGGCAAAAGGGTTGCCAGAGCCATCGAATCGGTAATACCCTGCCTTCGAATCGGGATGGCCGTTGTGGGTCTCGAAGTGCCGCATATCCACATTCATCTGGTGCCGCTTAACAGCATGGGAGATATTAATTTCGCTAAACCGAAACTCAGGCTACAGGCGGAAGAGTTAGAATTGATTGCGCAAAGAATTAAGGATGCCTACTTGAAAAGCTGAGCTCAGGATACCCTTCCCGGATTTTCCTGAATGAATTTCTTCCAGTTCCCCCGCAAATTTTTTTTTGAGCCTCCCTGGTAGTGATGGCATAACGCAACAGCCAAGGCGTCGGAAGCGTCATACAATGCCGGCTGTTCAGAGAAACCTAAGATCTGCATCAGCATTTTGGCAACCTGCTCCTTGCTTGCATTACCTCTCCCGGTTACCGATTGCTTGATCTTCCTGGGGGCGTATTCTATGATCGGGATGCCACGGTACAGGACCGCAGCCATGGCCACGCCCTGTGCCCTTCCCAATTTCAGCATCGATTGTACATTCTTCCCGAAAAAGGGAGCTTCGATCGCTACTTCATCCGGCTTATATTCATCGATCAGGCTCAGTACCCGTTCAAATATCCGCTTGAGACGAAGTTCATGGCTCGAATATTTTTTTAATTCAATTACCCCGAATTGAACCAATGCCGGGCCGGTCTTTCCAACCTGAATTATTCCATACCCCATTACCTGGGTGCCCGGATCCATCCCAAGGATCACCTTTTCACGAACGCTTTCAGATTTAGACATCGCCTGACAATAGTAAGTTAATAATATATTTTTTTACTTAAATTCGGAATCTTTTAATAATGCTGCACTGACCCATGTTATTATTACTTGTCTTCCTTCCCGGTCTCTATATCATCTGGCTGATCGTCATCTATATCGCCTGGAAGAAAATTCCAGAGGCTGAAAGCGATCAGGAAATAAATGCGAAGATTGCAGTAGTTATACCAGTAAGGAATGAAGAATCCGGGATCGGGCAGCTTTTATCCGATCTTGATCGTCAGGATTATCCTTCCCGCCTTATCAGGGTTCATGTGATCGACGATGGCTCCGAAGATTCGACGCCGGGAATTGTTCGACAGATGCAGTCAAAGGTCAAATACAACCTCGATTACAGATTAATGGTAGAAAGCAAAGAAAGTCCGGCCCGTTATTCGCGGAAAAAGGAAGCCATTGCGGAAATCGTAAAAACAACATCAGCCGGGATAATCCTGCAGACTGACGGCGACTGCCGGGTTGGCACGCAATGGATCAGTTCCATGGTTTCGGGATTCGTGCATCCGGATACTCATTTTATCGCAGGACCGGTTATATATTATAACATCAATTCATCGGCGGACCAATTCCTTCAACTCGATATTTCAAGTTTGGGAGTTGTTAGTGCTTCCATGATTGCACTCGGGATTCCCGTGATGGCTAATGGGGCCAACATGGCTTATAGAAAAGATGCTTTCACCACGGCCGGAGGGTATGCAGGAAATTTTCAGATCGCTTCGGGTGATGATACATTCCTGATGCACAGCATCGGAAGGAAATTCCCGGACTCTGTAAAATTCCTTCGAAACAGCGCAGGTGTCGTTCGCACCGCCCCACCAGGGACGTGGCGCGAATTCCTTCACCAGAGAATACGCTGGGCCGGGAAATGGAAGTATCATTCCTACTGGGGCATCAAATGGCTGGCCGTGTTTATCTTTCTTGTTCATCTGGATTTAGTAGGTCTGATCGGGTGGTCGGTGTATGAAGGAAAATTTTCCCATATAACGATCCTGTTGTCTCTGCGAATATTTTTGGAATGGAAAGTGCTTAATGCCTATTTGAACTTCGCCGGAATGCGCATGTCAATTCCCGCATTCCTGACAGCTTCTATGCTATACCCGCTCTATGCTGTGATCTTTGGTATCTTATCAAATACGGTTACATTTACGTGGAAAGGGAGGTCCTATAGCAACTGGAAATGACCGAATCCGAATTTGACCTGCTGGATGAAATTTATTTGATGCGATCCTATGATCAACTTGCCGGTTCGCTGGAATGGGATGATGGTAAGATCCTGGCAACGCTGGAATCGCTTTTCCAAAAAGGATGGATCCGTTGTTATATCTCCCCGACGGAAGAGGTTTTACAGGAAGAGATTGACCTTAGAGAAAGTTACAGGAAATTTCTTTACCTGGCATCTAAAGAAGGGTTAAAAGCCCACAACAGCAACGAATGAGTGATTTTCATGATGGCAGCTAAAACACCAACAACCGCTGATCACATTAATGCCCCGATGAACCAGGCAGATTGGAAATTCAGGTATGACCTGAAAGAGCTGGAATTGAATGCACTGCTTGAAATCACAAGGGCAATCAACAACAATCTTCCGGAGGAATCAATCTACAGGATATACAATTTTATAATCCGGGCCAACCTTAATCTCCAGAAACTTGCCCTGTATGTGAAGGACGAGCATTGGGAGTGTAAGGTGAATTTCGGAACCGTCAATGATTTTGCCGCCATCCCCATCGATGACCGCTTCCTGAAAATAAGTCATGTTAGAAATATCCACATAGCTGATTCCGATAATCCCTTTTCCGAATTTGAAAAAGTTTTCCCGGTTGCCCATAAAAACAACCTGTTGGCTGTCGTATTTATGGGAGGATTTGGAAGCCGGCAGCCGGAAATAGGAGAGATAAATACCGATTTTATCCAGACCCTATCGAACTTTATTCTTGTTGCCATTGAGAATAAAAAACTGGCAAGGAAGGAGCTGGAGCAGGAATCTCTCCGCAAGGAACTGGAAATTGCTAGAAATGTACAAAAACAGCTTTTTCCAAAGGAACTTCCCTGTAACGATAAAATCTGTGTTTACGCAAGTTATTTCCCTCACCAGGTTGTCGGCGGTGATTATTACGATTATATAGAAATCGATGAGAACAGGTTTATGATCACCATAGCCGATGTATCGGGGAAAGGAATCCCCGCTTCCTTGCTCATGTCAAATTTCCAGGCATCACTGAGGGCCCTTGCCCGGCAAACCGGCAAATTGGAAAAGATAATCCGTGAACTTAACCAGATCACACTGCAAAACAACAACGGCGAAAATTTCATCACTTTCTTTGCGGCGATTTATAACAGAAAACAAGGGTATTTAAAATATGTAAATGCTGGTCATAATCCCCCGTTACTCAACAGTCCGGTTACAGGGATTATCACGCTCGAGTCCGGAACCACTGTACTTGGAATTTTACACCCGTTACCCTTCCTTAATATTGGCAAGATCAGGGATGTCGCCGAATTTACTTTTCTATCCTTTACGGATGGGCTTACCGAAACATTCAATAAAAAGGATGAACAGTTCGGCTCCGAAAGAGTGAAAAATATTTTTGAGCAAAATAACGATCAATCTCTCAGGGATATTCATTCGGCAATGATCGATGAAGTAAGTTCTTTCCGCGGCAATACCGATTTTGACGATGATATAACCCTCTTTTCATGCAGGGTGAAAAAGAATAAATGATCCGATTGATTAAAACCCCAGGCCCGGTAAAAGCCATATTCCCGTCGATCCTGTGGAACGGAAACCGCGGCCGGAAAGTCATCTACCTCACTTTCGATGACGGACCCACAGCTGAGGCAACTCCTTATGTTATTTCAATGCTGGAGAAATACAATGCCAGGGCTACGTTTTTCTGCGTGGGAGATAATGTCCGGAAAAATCATTCGATATTCGGAGATGTTGTGGCCCGGGGGCATTGTATCGGAAATCATACGTTTAACCACCTGAACGGGTGGCACGAAAGAACGGAAGATTACATTAAAAACATTGAGCTATGCACCGAAATAATCCGTTCATCCGGATACCCCAAAGCGGTAAAATTTTTCAGGCCCCCATTTGGGAAAATGGGGATTGGACAATACATTAAAATCAGGAAGAGTTACAGAATCGTTTTATGGGATATTCTTACGTGGGATTATAATCCGGGAAATTCTCCGGTATTGTTATTAAGAAGGGTTGTCCGGAATATTATGCCAGGGAGCGTTGTTGTTTTTCACGACAGTATAAAATCCCTTCCCGCGCTCCAGCGATTACTGGAACCTGTTCTTAATCATTTCACAGAAAAGGGTTTCGCTTTTCATGCCCTGGATAATGAAAATTGATCATGTACCTGATTGATACGCATGCTCACATTTACCTTCCCGAATTCACGGCCGACCTGGATGAGGTAATTGTCCGATCGAGGAAAGAAGGTGTGCAGCTTATCCTGATGCCAAATATTGCCATGAATACAATAGCTCCAATGCTGGAAGTGTCCGGCCGGTACCCCGATTTTTGTCTGCCGATGATCGGATTACACCCCTGCTCGGTCGACAAGAATTTCAGGACCGAACTTGAAATTCTTGAGCGAAAGATAAAGGAAACCCGGTATTACGGGATAGGGGAAACGGGCATAGATCTGTATTGGGACAAAACCTATTTATATGAGCAAATTGAATCGCTTGAGTTCCAGGCCGAGATGGCCATTCTTCATCAGTTGCCCCTGATCCTGCATTGCAGGGACTCCATCAACGAAACAATAGGTGTCATAAAAAGCTTCTCAGGTAAAAGTCTGACAGGGATATTTCATTGTTTTACAGGCACGGCCAGGCAAGCGGCAGAAATAACCGAACTTGGATTTATGCTTGGAATAGGCGGCGTAATCACTTTTAAAAACAGTAACTTAGCCCAGGCATTGAATGCAACCGATTTACACCATTTGGTACTCGAAACCGACAGTCCCTATCTTGCACCTGTACCCTTCAGGGGGAAAAGAAATGATCCCTCCAGGCTGGTTCATATTGCCGGGAAACTGGCTGAAGCCATGCATACAACTCAAGAGGAAATTGCTGAGCTCACCAGTCGTAATGCGATTAAATTGTTCGGCCTCCGGATATGAAATACAGGACCATTGAAATCCCATCTTCCTCGCCCAGGACAAAAGCATCGGTGCTGATCATTTACGCGGGAGGTACTATCGGTATGATCAGGGACGGCTCAGATTCCCTCATACCTGTTAATTTTAACCAGATATTGCAGCAATTGCCTGCCCTTGATTCACTGGAAGTGGCGATTACGGTAATTTCATTTCCCAATCCCGTGGATTCATCCGAGATGGATGTGCAGAGCTGGAAAGAAATCGCCGGACTGATCTTTGATCATTATGATCAATATGACGGATTTATTGTATTGCAGGGGACAGATACTATGGCATACACGGCTTCGGCCTTAAGTTACATGCTTGAAAATTTGAGCAAACCAGTCGTGTTAACGGGAGCCCAGCTTCCGATTAGTGCAATTCGATCCGACGCCCGGCCTAACCTGATTTCAGCCATTGAAATTGCCGTAATGAAAATGAATGGCATCTCGGTGGTCCCTGAAGTATGTATATATTTTGATTACCGCCTGTTGCGCGGCAACCGAACGAGCAAGATCAGGAGCAGCCGCTTTAACGCTTTTGAATCGGAGAATTATCCAACGCTGGCTGAAGTGGGTATACAGATAGATTTTAATATCCCAGCGATAATCAGGCGAGAACCGGGTGTGGGGATCAGACTTAATCATAAACTTGACCCAAATGTTGTGATCCTGAAAATTTTTCCTTCCATTACAAAACAGGTCGTGGATGCCATTCTTGAAACAAAAGGACTGAAAGGCGTGGTTCTTGAAACCTATGGATCAGGGAATGCCCCGACCTATCCATGGTTTATTGAATCCCTCCAAGCGGCATGCAAAAAAGGGATCATTTTTTACAATGTTTCCCAATGTCTTGGTGGCAAAGTGATCCATGGAAGGTATTCCACCAGCAAGCTGCTCGATGAGATCGGGGTGATCAGTGGCCGGGATATTACCACAGAAGCAGCAGTGACAAAATTGATGTTTGTTTTAGGGAATACGGGGGACCTGAAAACGATCAAAAATCACCTTTCCGGCCCCATTTGCGGCGAAATGGATGCAGGTTGAGATGGGCTCAAAAAAGGATGGCAAAACTTGGAAAAAGCATATTTTCTTGATTTATTTGTGCGGCTGAGTATGCACTTTTTGGAGAGGTGACCGAGTGGTCGAAGGTGCTCGCCTGGAAAGTGAGTGTTCCGCTAACAAGCGGGACCAAGGGTTCGAATCCCTTCCTCTCCGCCGAAATGCTGATTTGAATTAGATAACCATAAACCTTAACTATTTCTTTCAATTTGAATACTATGAAAAAACTATTTGCTCTATTGATGCTTTCCGGGGCATTGATCATTGGATTTACGGTAACCTCAAGATCTCAGGACGCAACTGCAGCGGCAGCCAGCCAGCCAGCGGTCACCGAAGAAGTTACACTATCTACCGATGAAATCGCGGCAGTTGAAGAAAAGACTTTTCATCAGGCTGTAAAGGAAAAATTTATCGAAGGTGGCGTGCCATTTATGACGCCAATTCTATTATGCTTCATCGTGGGATTGGCCATAGCCATTGAAAGGATTATTACCTTAAATCTTTCAGGGACCAATACAAAGAAACTGCTGAACAATGTTGAGAATGCATTGAATGAAGGCGGCATCGAAGGAGCTAAAGAAGCTTGCAAAAATACCAGGGGCCCTGTGGCTTCAATCTTTACGCAGGGATTATTGCGAATTTCGGAAGGAGTTGATATTGTTGAAAAATCGATCATTTCTTACGGCTCAGTTGAAATGAGCCGTCTTGAAAGGGGACTTATCTGGATTTCCTTGTTTATTTCCTTAGCCCCGATGCTTGGATTTTTTGGAACAGTTGTCGGTATGGTTTCGGCTTTTGATGCCATTGAAGCCGCTGGCGACATCTCCCCATCCCTGGTAGCAGGCGGTATTAAAGTTGCTCTTCTTACTACGGTCGCCGGCCTTATAGTCGCCATGATCCTGCAACTTTTTTACAATTACCTGGTTTCGAAAATTGACTCGATCGTAAATCAGATGGAAGATGCATCCATATCTTTCATTGACCTATTGGTTAAATATAATATGTCGAAGGCTAAATAAAATATAATTCAATGACTGAGAATTTTGTAGATATTGCATTGTATGCAGGCTATATACTTTTGTTGGGTTCAGTTCTGCTGGGAGTATTAATGCCATTGATTAATGCTGTTGGTAATCCCAAATCCCTTCTTAAAGGATTTTACGGCATCCTGTTTATTGTTGCCGTGTTTGGCCTTGCTTATATATTTTCAAATCCCGATCAGGGCGCGCTCTATACCCGTTTTGGGTACGGACCCACTGAATCGAGATTGATTGGCGCAGGACTGATCTCGTTGTATATGTTGATAATAGCATCAATCCTTGGCATGATCGGAAGCGAAATATTCAAAATATTCAAATAATGGCACGCCAAAAAAGACAGCCTTATATTAATGCCGCACCGATGGCCGATATCGCCTTTCTGTTGCTGATATTCTTTTTGGTGACTACGACCATCGCATCCGATAAGGGAATTGCATTGTTGCTCCCTCCTAAGCCGGATCCTAACATTCCCCCTCCTGAATTCATTAAGAACCAAAGAAATATTTTCAAGATCTTAGTGAATTCCAGTAATAAAGTGCTGGTGGAGGATGAACCACTGACCGATTACTCCAAAATCAGAATTATGGTAAAAGATTTTGTGTTGAATTTCGGAAAGATCTCGGCGGAGAATGATCAACTGATCCTTACATTATCGAATTCTCAACAGAAATATGTGCGTTCTAGTTTGCGGAAATCGGATTCCTCCGACAGTCCCACGGAAGCCGTTGTTTCATTTAAAACAGACCGTGGGACAAATTATGATATTTACCTGGCTATTCTCGATGAGGTGATGGGCGCATACAATGAGATTTATGGCGAACGAATAGGCCTTACGGCGGAAGAGTTCCGTAATCTTGACCAAAAGGAACCATCCCAAAAAAGCCTTTATGATTTGGCCAGGGAAGGGATTCCGAGGAATGTTTCTATTGCCGAACCATCTAAAGTAGGAGGGAATTAATATGGGAAAATTCAAAAAGAAAGCAAACGTAAGCCAGGAGATTCCTACTTCATCACTGCCGGATGTTATATTTATGCTCTTGTTTTTTTTCATGGTTACAACCGTGATCCGTGAATCCGATATTCTTGTCCAGCAACGAATTCCCCAGGCAAGGGAATTAAACAAGCTGGAACGAAAATCCCTCGTCAGCTATGTGTATGTGGGAAAGCCCAAGAAGGCGGATATGGGCACCGAATCAAGACTCCAGCTGAATGATGTGCTGGCTGAACCCAAGGATATCCGGCTATTCGTGGAACAGGAGAAATCAAAACTGCAGGAAGCCGAACGCGACCAGATCACGATAGCTATGAAAGTTGACAGGGAAGTCAAGATGGGCATTATCGTTGATATTCAGCAGGAACTTAAGGAAGTGAACGCAAGGAAGGTCCTGTATTCTACCACCAAAAAAATTGAAATGTAATCGACCCTACAGGTCACCAAAAGCTATCCCGGAATGGATGGCTTTTTTTTTGGGGTCCCAGAATCATGTATTGTTGAATTAAGAATACACGAAATGTTTCTGGTCTACCCAATGGTATTTATGGCGCCTGATTTGCGAACGTAATGCTATTTCCTACCAGAAAACATTTATATAAATCAGTGAGATAACCGTTACTGTAGTGACCAGGTATACCACAACAACGGGAAGCCCGATTTTAATGAAATCCCTGAAAGTATACCCTCCCGGTCCATAAATTATCATATTGGTCTGGTACCCGATCGGGGTAAGGAATGCGCCCGAAGCCGCAAAGGCGATGCCAATATAAAACGGAGTACCTTCAATCCCCAGGTTTTGACTCATCGCATAAGCTATCGGAAAGGTAATGGAAATAGCTCCTACATTGACCACTATCTGCGTTAAAACATTCGTGACCAGAATGATGCCGATCAGCAAGCCAATATTCCCAAATGGTTTCAACAGGTCAATCATCCAACCGGCAATCAGGTTCCCTGCCCCTGTGCTGACCATTGCATTCCCCAGCGCCAGGGAGAAAACGAGCAGGCCAACCAGGTTCAGGTCGAGCTCCCGTCGCGCATCCTGGGAGTTTAACATGCCAAAGCCGACAAATATCGAAAAAATTATGAGGAGGGAAGGAAACAACTCCAGTCCCTTGGTAATGAAAAGAATGATGGAAAATATACTTATGATCGCAAGTGCGAAATACTTCTTTCTGCCGGGATCCGTAATGTCGCTGATCTTTGAAATAATGTAGATATCTCTGTAGGTATCAACCCGGTTCTGAAAATCGGCCCCCGCATAAACAAGCAAAACATCACTTGCTTTAAGCCGTATATCACCGAT
>DATDPY010000341.1:0-9920 GCA_035292565.1 Cyclobacteriaceae bacterium
GGCAAATTTCGTCCTGAACTTTTCCGTATTAAATCTTGTGATCATCGCAGCACCGCTAACTCCCGATATAATATTATTCCAGAATTCCGGAATATTATTACCAACCGGGGCTAGAACACCGAGTCCTGTAATTACAACTCGTTTGAGTGCCATAAAAATATGGAGGGCTTATGGAATTATTTTTTGCCAACGTTTTGTTCGAGATATGCGATGGCTTGCCCTACGGTGGAGATATTTTCTGCCTGATCGTCAGGTATGGATATATTGAATTCCTTTTCAAATTCCATAATCAATTCAACCGTATCAAGAGAATCAGCGCCAAGATCATTGGTGAAGCTGGCTTCAGGAGTCACTTCCGATTCTTCAACTCCCAGTTTGTCGACAATAATATTTTTAACTTTTTGTGCTATCTCGGACATCGTTCAACTAGTTTTGATTAACAACTCTGCAAAGAAAGAGATTTAAACCTATAAAGTCAAACAATTTTCCCATTCTTATTATTTATGAATTTAATATTTAAGCCCGTAAAATAGCGTAAATTATAACGGATTCAGTGTATTGACCATGAGTAAGAACCGACTTGTAATTCAGCCGGATTATGATTTCGAATTGCTTGGGATCACATGCCATTCGAGAGAGTATAAGCTGGCATGGGAACTTAACCGGCAGCTTGGGATCCGCCTCATTAAGCAGGATGATATAACACTCGACCTCGTCAGGGAAGGCCAGCTCATTTTTTCCAATTACCTCTTTGAAAACGGGCCTGTTCAATATAAGCTGATTCGAAACAAATCAGTTAATCAATCTGATAATAAAGTCGCCTTTTTATTGCCAGAATTACAAAATTTTGATTTCTTATTTATCATAAAAGGAAATCCAGGGGGTGATATCGGGATTATTTCGAAAATAAAAGGAATACCTTTGGTGAATTTTGTCAGTCGTTTTGAGATAAGCGATATCAAGGCAAAAGAGAACCTGATATTCTGAGATTTCATGAAAGAAATGGATTTTAATAAAACCAAGATCGTGGCTACCCTGGGCCCCGCCTGCAGCACACAGACGCAGTTACTGTCGCTTGTCCGGGCCGGGGTGAACGTCTTTCGCATTAATTTTTCACACGGTTCGCGAAATGACCATCTGCAACGGATCAAAGCTATTCGGGCCATCAATAAAGAATTGGACATTCCGATTACCATACTCCAGGATCTCCAGGGACCGAAAATCAGGATCGGCGATGTTGAAAATGGTGAAATTATCCTGAAGGTTGGGAACAAGATCGCAATTGCAACCTACCCGGTCACAGGAACACCCGAAAAGATTTCGACTTCCTACAAATCCCTGACTGAGGATGTAAATAAAGGCGACATCATTCTGATCGATGACGGGAATATCGAGATCAGGGTCCTCGATAAGACACAGGATGAGGTGACCGGCCAGGTGTTGCATGGAGGATTATTAAAATCAAGAAAGGGGATGAACCTTCCCCATACCAGGATATCCCTTCCTTCCATGACGCCAAAAGATATTGAGGATCTGGAATTCGGATTGCGGCATAATGTGGATTGGGTTGCCCTGTCATTTGTTAGGAGTGCGATGGATATTCTGGAATTGCGGAAGGTTATTGATGCCCACAAAAAAGCCACGAGAGTTGTCGCAAAGATTGAGAAACCTGAAGCGGTTGAGAACATCGATTCCATCCTTGCTGAATCCGATGCCTTAATGGTTGCCAGGGGAGACCTTGGGGTCGAAATCCCAATGGAACAGGTCCCGATGATCCAGAAAATGATCATCAAGAAATGCAATGCGGCGGGTAAGCCTGTTATTGTCGCAACTCAAATGCTCGAAAGCATGATCCAAAACCCGCGACCAACCCGCGCCGAGGCGAGTGATGTGGCTAACGCGATCATGGATGGAGCTGATGCCGTTATGTTAAGCGCGGAAACCGCCGCCGGGAAATACCCGGCCCTCGCGGTCCGAAGCATGGCCAGGATCATCAGGAGCGTCGAAAAAAACTATGAAGGAATTTATTTCAAAAATTACGAGTTGGACGAACGTTCCGCAACATTCACCCACGACAGGGTTCTGGCTATGGCCGTCATGCTTGCCAAGGATACCCATGCGAAAGTGATCACCGGCATGACGGTTTCAGGTTACTCGGCCTATAATCTTTCCAAGTACAGGCCGAATGCAAATATTTACATTTTTACCGGGAGCAAATTTTTCCTTACCCAGGTCGGCCTTATCTGGGGCGTTAGAGCATTTTATTACGAGAAGATCGAATCAACCGATGACGCCGCCAACGACATCAAAAAAGTATTGATGGAAAAACAACTGCTGAAGGAGGGGGATTTGTATGTTTCCACAGGCACCACACCCGTTGCAAGCCGGATGCGTACCAACACGGTCCGGCTCAGTATAGCCGATCGCACAGTACGAATCAGAAAACGGGATTCACAAAAATAACCTTTTCTCTTTCAACGATGACCTGGCCGGGATTTCCGCCCTTTAATCTTCTCACGAATTTCCTCGGGGTCATAATCACAGGGCAATTTGTGCTATTCCGGTAACGTGAGAAATATGCAGCAAGCTCCGCTGCCCTTTTTACCACCGGTTCAGGAATATTTTCCTTTCCCTTTTTCCTGATGACTACATGGGAACCGGCAGCATCTTTTGCATGCAGCCAGAGATCGTCCTTTGATCCTGAACCGAAGGTGAGAATTTCATTATTTCTTGCGTTCTTCCCGACCAGGATTTCATAGCCCTGATAATTAAATTGTCGGAATTCCGTCTTTACCGGCCGGACTGCCGATTCTTCGGGTTCTGTTTTACCAAGATACTTTCTCAGCGCTTTCAGGTCGGTTAGATTTTCAATAGCCCGGGCTTTTTCCCTGAGCTGCCCGGCCTCAGTAATTTTCCGGTTTACAGTATCCCTGAGCTTCTCAATCTCGATTTTCCTGTTCCTCGATTTACGGTAATAGTTTTCTGCATTCTTCTGCGGACTCAGACCGGGCTTAAGTACAATGGTGATCTTTCCGCCTGTATAGAAATTATCAAGCTCGACACTCCCGGCCCCCGGGGGAATCGATGTTAAATGAGCCATAATGATATCACCGATCTGCCTCATCGATTCCCCGCTTTCCATTTCCCGGAGTTTCGCCCCGGATGTTTCAATATATTTCGATGCTTTCTCAATACCGGACCTGATCTTTGCCAGTGCTTCCGATTTCTCCGCCGCTAATATCCTTGCATATATCGCTTCCTGATAAAATTGATTCAGGGCAGTTGTAACGTTACGGAATGATTTATGTGCCCCGCTAGGCGTGAATAGCGTGAATACCGGAAACGGACCTTCGAAGTCGATATACCAGTTTTCTGCCAATTCAAGTTTTTCATGAAAATTCATGACCATTCTGAATTTACCTTCCGGGTCGAGTCCGCCGTATCCTTCCGCCATGAGTTGACTGATGACCCGGCTGTCGAAAGGCGGCAGGAATTTTTTAGGATTGCATTCAACGCCAAAAAAAGCGTCAAACGACAGACTTGCTTCAGCCTGGTTGTATGAAGGATTGAATTGCAGATCTTTTTTAATGTTGTTTTTGAAAATTCGGATGCATTTGTTTTTCTGACATAAAATAATGTTTGAACGGATCCCGAACATTTTAAATATTAATTTCCAATCATCCCCGAATCCGATTTCGATTATTCTTTCGAGGTGCCAGGATTTTACATTGGTCACCTGTTTTCCGGCAAGCTCGCTGAAGAGGTCGATATTGTTTTTTTTCGATCTTTCAAATTTCTCAGGAAAGCTGAGGCAGGAGAAAGCCGTTCCGAGGTCGGCACGAATGGTAAACTGCTCTCCGGAAATCCGTTCAAACTGAATGATCAATTCGTCCTTATGCTGTGAAAAACAGGATGAGAGAATCCCTCCCGGAAGTAGCTCGTTAAGCCAGGTAACAAGCTTGCGAAGGGTATAATACGAATTATGCACAATCAGAGAGTGATTTTCAGCCCGTCATACGCCAAAAATACTTTTTTAGGCAGCTCTTTGGAAACCTCTTCGTGCAGCCCGAGATTATGACTGATATGCGTAAGGTAGGCTGTATCGGGTTTCAGCTTATTGATTTCCTCCAAAGCCTGGCTTAAGGTAAAATGTGTGGGGTGGCTTTCTTTCTGCAGGGCATTGATCACCAGGATCTTTGTGCCCCTGATTACCGATGCAGCTTCTTCGGGGATCCGGTTTGCATCGGTGATGTAGGTGAAATCACCGGCCCTGAATCCCAGAACGGGCATCAGGTGATGGAAAACCTCGAACGGGTGTATCCGGGTATCCCCGACCATGAAGGGGTTGCGGGAAATTTCGTTGATGCGTACCCTGGGTATTCCTTTATACTTACCCGGGTTAAACACGTAAGGGAATTCAGCTATGAGCCTTTCGATAGTTGCCTTGTTGGCATATACCGGAATTTCCTCTTTCTGGCGGAAATAAAAACTCCTTACATCATCCATCCCGGCTACATGATCCTTGTGCTGGTGGGTATAAAGGACGGCGTCGAGCTTCCGGATATTTTCTCTCAGCATCTGCTGCCTGAAATCAGGGCCTGTATCAATCACGATGCTGAGACCATCGTGGTATAAATGAACCGAAGTTCGGAGCCTGTTATTTTTCGGATTACCAGACCGGCAAACAGGGCAATCGCAGCCTATTACCGGTACTCCTTGCGACGTGCCGGTACCCAGAAAAGTGATTATCAATTGTTTCGCGCCGATATGATACTGGAAAATAATTTACGGTTTTTTTCACTTAACTTTCCAGGGTCGATCTCGAGCTCTTTCAGCATATCGACGAGGCTGTTGATCTTTCCTTCCAGGGAATAATACTTATTGATAATGGCAATCCGCCTGCTTCTCAATATGCAGTACCCTGATTTGAAATTACCTTTCTCATACCTGAGCTGGTAATCCGTTTCAGAGTACAGGTCTTCCAGCTTATTCAGAAAATGTGTGGTATAGGATATATTGTCCATCAATTTGAAGTATAATGATTGACCATGGTCACTAATTTATCAAAATTAATGGGTTTTTGCAGGTAATCGTTAATGCCGGATTTGTTGAATTCTTCCAGGGTATAATTCAAGGCATTTCCGGTTATGGCAATGATCGGGATCTGAGATTTCTTTTTGTCCTGCATCATTCGGATTTTTCCTGCGCAATCAATCCCGTTCATGACAGGCATATTGATATCCATCAGTATTATATCGAATTCCTCTTTTGAAAGCATCTCGATGACCTGCAGGCCGTTTTTCGCGGCAAAGATCCGATAATTCTGGTTCTCCAGGATTTTTTTGGTAAGTTTTTGTATAACAGAGCTGTCCTCGGCGATCAGGACCTTCTTAAATGGCGGCATTCTTTTTTGATTTTAATAATTCATGATATTCGGCAATAAATTCCCCGAAAGCCAAATTAAGGTAATTCAGGTCATCTTCAAGGGTTTCATACCGTTTATTCGATAGTTTTAGCTCGATGGTGGCGGCTATGGAAGATAATTTGTCGATACCCAGTGTCCCGGAATTCCCTTTCAGTGTATGCAGGTGTTTAAGGATACCCTCATAATCCCTGTTATCCATCGATTCCATGCAATTTTTCAACTGGTCGGATGATTCGGATATAAATTCCGATAAAACATTCTCGATCATTTCTTCGCCACCCATGTTTCCCAGTTGGTTGATGATGCCGAAATTGATCGTTTCGCTTCTGGTAATATGGTCTGCTTCAATCAGGGGGATTTTATCGTCACGGATCCACTGCCTTACCTTGTTCACAAGTTCCACAGCCCTGATCGGTTTTGCGATGTAATCATCCAGGCCCTGGGAAATGAATTTTTCCTTATCTTCCTTCATGGAATAGGCTGTCATGGCGACCACAGGCGGCTGGCTGCCTGATTTCAGGGCTTTGATCTTTTTTGTGGCCGTTACCCCGTCCATGTCAGGCATCTGGATATCCATGAAAATGAGATCATACTTTTTCTTCTTCACCAGTCCAAGGGCTTCGCTGCCGCTTTCGGCGAGGTCGATCCGGCACCCCGCTTTTTTCAGAATTTCCCCCGCCACCTGCCGGTTGACCATGTTATCATCAACCAGCAAAATGAGCGGCTGCTCCCTCTCAAAATATCCGTCGATCTGTATGTCATTATCAAATAACTGGTTATCAACCACGATGGTCCGTTTGGCCGGCTCTGCCTGGAAGGTGAACCAGAAGGTGCTTCCAAGGCCCAGGGTTGAATATACCGAGATCCTGCCTCCCATGAGCTTGCAAAGCTGTTTTGATATGGCCAAACCCAGGCCGGTGCCGCTGAAAGTCTTTGTTGTGGATGTATCGAGCTGGCTGAAGCTTGTGAAGAGCTTTTTGAGGTTTTCCGGTGAAATCCCGATTCCCGAATCGCTTACCGAACACCTGATCATATTTTTCTTGCCCGGGACCTTTGTTTTTTTCAGGCTTATATCGATCGATCCGCCGCCTTCCGTGAATTTAATCGCATTGGATGTCAGATTGGACAGGATCTGGAGAAGCCTGGTTTCGTCGATCATTAAATATTCCGGCAGCTTGCCGCTGATGAAGTATTTAAGCTGGATGTTCCTGGAGTTCGCCTGATGGGAGAAAAGTGCAACAAGCTTTTCCAGGAGGTTCTTCAGTCTCACCGGGTGTTTTCGAAGCTGCATTTTGCCCGCTTCGATTTTCGAAAGGTCGAGAATATCGTTCAGGATATTCAGCAGGGTCTCGGAAGATTTCTTGATTGTCTGGATATAATTTTTTTGTTTCCCCGTGATCACCGTGCCCTCCAACAGGTCAATCATCCCGATGATGCCGTTCATAGGTGTCCGAATCTCGTGGCTCATATTCGCCAGGAATGATTCCTTTACCTTAAGGGATTTTTCCGCAAGATCTTTTGCCTGCTTCAACTCTTTATGGGTTTGCTTGATCTGTGTTATATCCCTGGCCACTCCTTCCATGGCCACTGCCTTGAAATTATTATCGTAGACCAGCCTGATATTGCATATGCATTGCATAATCGAGCCGTTCTTCGCTATAACCGATGCTTCAAAATTCCTTACACTCTTCCGCCGGGTGAGCTGCCTGAGGAGGTCCTTGGTTTTTTTCGTGTACAGGTAAAAATTGGTGATGTTCTTCCCCGTCATTTCTCCCGGGTCATATCCGAGCACCTCCCTGACCGAAGGGCTGAGCATCAGAATATTCCCCTTGAAATCGCACCGGAAATAAAGGTCCTGGAAGGATTCAAATATATCCCTGAATTTTTCTTCGCTTTCCCTCAATGCAAATTCGGATCTCTTTTTTTCAGTAATATCATGGGCAATGCAGGATATTTCCTCCACTTTCCCGGAGTCATTGATGATGGGGTGCAGCACAATATCCTTCCAGACATTCGTGTTGTCACCCGGATGGATGAATTTTGATTCAAATTGAATGCTCTTGCCGTTAAAAGCCACGTCATATTTCGATTTCCAGAAATCCGGATCGAAGAATTTCAGATCATGGTGCTGAATTTTTTCATCCCTTGATCTGGCAGGAATAAACTCGGCGATAAACTGGTCATAATTACTGTTTGAGGATGTTATCTTATAAGACCTGTTCACCGACCAGATCAGGTGGTTCGTGCTTTCAAAAATCGCCTGTTGGCGTGCCGCCTGTTCCCTAATCTTCGATTCGTTCCGTTTCCTTTCTATCGACAGGGCTATCTGCCCTGAAAGGAATTCAAGGATCTCAAGGTCCCTGGCGGAATAAATATCCGGGTTTGTATAATTCTGAACACATAACACCCCGATGATTCTCTCATGGAGTTTCAGCGGCGCGCCCAGGCATGTCCTGGGGATCTTGCCAGTCATGGTAATTGTCCTGTTGAGTTCCATCTGTTCAAGGTCGGATTCCATGAAATGATGCGACTTTTTTGTAAGGACAATGAATTCGGAAATACCGTTGCTTAATTCGCGCTGGAAGTTAAATGGATCGGGGCCCAGGTTCTCATCCACGATGTAGGGATAAGTCAGCCTGGTCCCGCTGGAGTCGAGGAGGGCCACATAGAAATTTTTCGCAAACATGATCTTGTCTAGTTCGGCATGAATGCTCCGGAACAGGCTGTCGAGATCGGAACTCTGAATGGTCAGGTTGGCAATTTTATGGTAAAGGTTTTGGGCCTTTTCAGCACGAACCCTGTCGGTGATATCATATAAAATTGCCCGGTATTCTTTTATAACACCATCTTTAAAACTGCAGTTGACACTCCCTGCCAGGTGGATACGCTGGCCGGATTTTGAAACGAATTCGGTTTCGAGGAATGGCGTGCCCTTGCCGGCTGCCATCTCCGAAAGGATCCTGGCTGTTTCAGGCCTGAAATCAGGGTGGACCACCGATTGGATTCTGAGGGTGGGGATTTCATCATCGGAATATCCCAATTTTAATTTCCAGATTTTATTTACAAATAACAGCCTGCCGTCGGGAGCGAAGATCTGGATCAGGTCGTTGGCATTGTCGAGGAAATCCTTGAGCTGGGCATTCGATTGTTCCAGGGCTTCCCTGACTTTGATCCTTTCGGTGATATTTTCCCCAACGAGGGTGAACGCAGCCGGCTGATCAATATCCCCGAAAAATATAACGGAACTGAACCGGATTATAAATTTTTCCCTGAAACTGCTTTTCGTGTATGCCTCGAAGCCCGAGGAATATCCCGGATCGGAAAAATACCGTTCTAGGGATATATTTCCTGTGTTGGTCAGAGAGCTGATTTCAAAAAACCTGTAAAAATCATTCCCGATAACCTCGGAAAAGTCAAGCCCGGCAAGTTCGAGGAAATACCGGTTGCAGTACACAATCTTGCCTTCCTGATTTACCGATAATGCGATCAGATTGGAATTATCGAGTGATGATTGAAGTTTCATTTCGGATTCCCGGAATGCACTCTGCCGGCTCTTCCGTTCCTCCATCAGCTTGTTTTCGGTGATATCGATAGAGGCGGAAATATAACCGGTAAAGCTTCCCATGTGGTTAAATATGGGTATGCCGATATCCATGAGCCAGCGGTATTCTTCTTCTTTATTACTGATCCGGTAAACCACCTCGTATTTTCTTTTGGTAGCGAATGCTTGCTCAAGGGTTTCTACCATGGTTTTATAATCTTCCTTATGAATGTATTTCAGCCACCCATCCCTGATTTCGTCCTTCAGGTGCCTGCCTGAAAAAGCAATCCATTGTTTGCTGAAATAATAAAAATGCCCGTGTTCATCTGCCATTTTGAAAAGCACCGGGGCATTCTCAGCGAGGGCCTTAAAAGTGTTATCGGAAAAAATTACATCCTTTTCGATATCCTTTACCGAGGTAAAGTCGACCGATACAGACAGGTAACCTATAAAATTTCCATCTGCATCAAACAAGGGGATTCCGGATTCGAATATCAGCCTGGGCTCACCGTCGAATCGCAACAGCCTGTAGGATATCTCGTATTTAACAAGCTTTTTAAATGACTCGTTGATTGATGCAACAACCCGGTCATGATCGGAGGGATGCACATGATGGATCCATCCTTCATTTAATTCATCCTTCAGTTTCTTCCCGGTGAACTTCAGCCATTGCTTGCTGAAATAATAAAACTGATTTCGTTCGTTGCTCATCCTGAACAGAACCATGGCCTGGGACGAGGATTGCCGGTCATGGCTGCTTACATTTTCCAGGTCCTTCACCCAGTTCCCGACCTCTGTAGGCTGACTCATAAAAATAATATGATGCTCCAGCAGGGGGAAGATGTGCAGCTCACATTCGACGGCCTTCCCATCCTTTGCCTGGACCATCCAATCGAAATTCACCGACCTGCCTTTCCCGTTCGTATCAAGGTACTGGATCAGGTCTTTCCCTTT
>DATDPY010000342.1:0-6954 GCA_035292565.1 Cyclobacteriaceae bacterium
ATATATTTCAGGATGACCGAACCTGTTGGTCTTAACTGAGTTTGTAAGGTATTCACGAAGAATATTGGCCCTGGCCCTTGTTGTATCTTTTTCATCCCGGGTGGCCATATAACTCGGGCACATCGTTCCGCCGGAAAGATGGGTTTTCCTGCAATCCCCCGAGCCGTTGCACAATTCGGCAGCCCTGAGTACTCCGCCATTTTTCGAAAAATCGAAATAGGTGTTAATTTCAGGAACCTGCATTTCCGCTTCGTACCTTAAGGAGGTATTCATTCGGGGCGCATTGACAATCTTCCCGGGATTAAAGATATTTTCCGGATCGAATGCCTTTTTCACCCTTTCCAGCAGCTTATAATTTACCGCGCCCAGCATTTGCGGAATGAATTCTCCCCTGAGTCTTCCGTCGCCATGCTCCCCGGAAAGGGAGCCGTTATATTTTTTAACCAGTACCGCAACTTCCTGCAGGACCGTCCTGTATAGTTCCTGACCTTCCCTGGTCTTCAGATTTATAATCGGGCGCACGTGGATCTCACCGGATCCGACGTGGGCGTAATGTACACACTGGAATCCATGACTGGCCAGGATATCGTCCATCTCTTTTATATAAGCAGGCAGGTCCTCGACATCCACTGCGGTATCCTCGATCTCAGGTACGGGCTTTGCATCACCGGGTATATTGGAAAGAAGACCAAGGCCCGCTTTGCGCAAGGCCCAAATCCTGTTCATGTCTTCTCCATATAAAACCGGATAATGATAACCGTATCCTTTCGCCTTAAGTTCGCTGATGAGTTCAGTGATCGATTTTTCAATATCTTCCTTTTTATCGGAGACAAGTTCAACGATCAGAATACCGGCCGGGTCGCCCTTGATAAAAAACCTGTTCTTGCTTTGCCCGATATTTCCCTTGGTGCATTCAAGTATATAGTGATCAATCAATTCCGAAGCATGAGGCTTATATTTAAGAGCCACGAGATTGGCTTCCAGCAATTCGTATAGTGAATTGAAATGTACACATATCAATGCCTTTTCACGGGCGGGGAGGGCATCAACATGGAATTTTATTTCAGTAATAAAACCCAGGGTGCCCTCAGATCCCGCAATAAGCTTACAGACATTGAATGGAATTGAATTCTTTCTGAAAGGATCGGAATCCAGTAAAAGGTCGATAGCATAACCTGTATTGCGCCTTTTAATTGATTTTTTAGGGAAATTATTTTCTATTTCCCTTTGATTCTGCTTATTGGTGAGGATTTCATAAAGTTCACTGTAAACTTCCTGTTCCCTTACGCCGGTCACGTTTTCGCCCTTTCTTTTCCGGTCAAGTTCCTCGTGGCTGATATCCGAAAATATTACTTCCTGCCCGTCAGAAAGGATCATCTTTACGGATAATAGATGATCGCGGGTCGATCCATAAATGAGGGAATTTGCCCCGCAGGAGTTATTACCTACCATTCCCCCAACCATGGCCCTGTTTGCGGTAGCCGTTTCGGGCCCGAACAATAATCCATAAGGATTGAGATGCATATTCAATTCATCCCTGATAACTCCCGGTTCCAGCCTGACCCAATGTTCCTCCTGATTCACTTCCAGGATCCTGTTGAAGTATTTGGAAACATCGACAACGATACCGCTTCCAACCACCTGGCCGGCGAGGGAGGTGCCCGCAGTTCGCGGGATGACCGATGAGCCGATTTCCCGGGCAAGGTTAATGATCCGCCGTATATCTCCGGTGGTTTTAGGCAAGGCAACGGCAAGTGGCAGTTCCCTGTAGGCCGAAGCATCTGTGGCATACAGACGACGTGTAAGGTCATCAAAAAAAAACTCGCCTTCTATGGAATCGGAGAATTGTGTAAAAATCTCAGATAAATTACGTGACATGTTGGAAAAGTTCTCTATGGTAAAACTATCGTTACATTTTAAATATTTCACTATGTAAAGTTCTTTTTCCACCACCTCTGAAATACAATTAATGCCCATAGGCGGGGAGTCAGTCTTCCCTGGCCGCGCCTGTTTATCTCCTTTTTAATTTGTGCGATTATTTCAGGATGGAAAATGCCCTGTTCACGGATAAAGCTGTTATCCAGAATTCGGTCGCCGGCAAAAGGGCGGAGATCAGTCCTGAATTGATGCCTGGATGCAAAGCCTGCCTTTTTATTTGCATTTTTCAGGAGGTGATCGGGTAGCATGCCTTTAAACGATTCTCGCCAACCGGAATCCGGGGATTTTAAACCGGGTTTATTATTTGCAGCCAGACGGCAGGCTAATCCGGCCAGGTCATTGTCAATGAAGGGCAGCCGAACTTCAAGCCCATGGGCCATGGATGTCATATCGAGCTTATATAATAACTCGTTCGGAAGGCGGAAGGCGATATCGGTTGCCAACATGGACACCAGGCTACCATCCAATTTCCTGAGCCATTCATATTTGTACGCATCTATCACCGAATACTCAACCAGGGATGTGGTTTTTTGGCCCAACAGCATATTGGTCATCGCGGGGGTCAGGATAGAGATCCAGAGCCAGTAACGCTCGATCGGGTTTAATCCCAGTCCCCTTATATATTTAACCAGCCTGCCGGTCTCATAAAAATATTCGGAGTCTCTGTGTCCGGAAAATATTTTAAGCAAAGGGCTGATGCCGGATAGTAAAAATTCAGAGAGACCCGGGTTATTTGAATTATGAAATGCCTCGAGAATACCCTGCCTGCCGAAGATCATATCTGCGCCATCGCCTGAGAGCACCATCGCAACATGTTTCCTGGTTTCCCTTGCCAAAATGAAAGACTGAATTGCCGAAAGATCCCCATACGGTTCGCCGATGTGGTCGAGGAATGTGTAAAGGTGTTCCTGCAGATCCTTGCCGGAATACCTGAACTCCGTATGTTCAGTTCCGAGATACCTTGCCGTTTGTGCTGCCTGTCCGGGTTCTCCGGAAAAAGGATCGCCAGGATACGCAATGGAAAATGTTTTTAAATTCGACGATCGATTTGAAGCCAGAGCTGCAACGGCTGATGAATTGAATCCACCGCTTAGGTATACGCCGGCAGGAATTTCTGAAACCAGGCATCGGTCGACGGATCTTTCCAGCAATTCCCGGAGCCCAGGCAAGTTCTCTCTTTCGGCAATCAACCCGCTTCCTCCCGGAATTAATTCGTAATAAGAAAAGATATTTATATTCTTTGAACGGCTGATTAAATAATGACCTGGCAGAAGTTTGTGTATCCCATGAATGATCGTGAGCGGAGCGGGGATAAAGCCCAACTGGAAATAAAAGGGTAAGGAATTCCAGTTAATTGATTTTTCAACTCCTAAAGCGAGCAGAGAGGCAATTTCCGAAGCAAATATCAACTTGTCTTCGTCATGAAAATACAAAAGCGGCTTAACCCCGAACCTGTCGCGGGCCAGCAGCATTTCGTCATTTTCACGATCATAGATGGCGAAAGCGAATGAACCCATGAGCTTATCAAGGCAATCGATCCCGTGACGGATAAAGGAATGCAATACAGTTTCGTTGCTGGTATTTGTTATAAAATGGGCACCCTCCTTTTTCAGGTCCTCGCGGATATGACGGTAATTTAAAACATCACCGTCAAAAACAATGGAGTATCGCCCCGATGGATCAGTCAGGGGTTTGTTTGCCTCAGGGCTGGTATCAATCACCGCCAGTCTCCGATAACCCATGCCTGCCCGATCGTATAACTGACTTCCCTGGCTATCGGGTCCTCTGTGCTTCAGACAGTCCACCGATTTTTGAAGATTGATCAGGTGAAACCGCCCGATTTCATTATAAGCATGAACACCTGTGATACCGGACATCTGGAAATTCAGGGTATATTCGCAAAGTTTATCTGGCAAAGATGCCGAATGGAAAGCATATAATAATTTTAAGCCTTGCACTATTTTCTTTATATGATTGTGCCGGAACCAGGTTATCCAGAACGCAGAAAGTTGAAAAAATAATTTCCACCGCCAGGTCTTATACCGGGACACCCTACAGGATGGGAGGCACATCAAGATCGGGGATAGATTGTTCCGGGCTGTTGATACAATCCTTCCGCTCCATCGATATTTCCATTCCAAGGACATCCAGACAACAGTCAAGGATCGGGAAACGGGTACAGATCGAACAGTTAAGGCCAGGTGATCTTGTATTTTTTTCGGCAAAAAAGGGCAAAAGCAAAATTACTCATGCCGGCCTGGTCACTGAACGCAGAGGGGATTCGGTTATCCGGTTCATACACTCTTCAACCAGCCGCGGAGTGATTGAAGTTAACCTGCTGAGTGATTATTATATGGGGATTTTCAGAAAAGCCAGGAGGCCGAGGTTATGAAAAATAATATTGATTATTTTTGTAGGCCCGCCTTCGTCACACGAGTACGCGTGACTTCGGCGGACAATCCCGCAAGGGGCATTAGCTCAGCTGGCTAGAGCGCTACAATGGCATTGTAGAGGCCATCGGTTCGACTCCGATATGCTCCACCGATGAAGCAGAAAAAGTCCCGCCGAAATGCAGGACTTTTTCGCTTCATCGTATTGAAGCGAACAAATGAAGTGAGTACTGCATCAGGGCGATCACCCCAAAAATCAATGAAGCGAACGACAAAGGAGTTATGCTTCACGATCATGTTCTTTTAATACGTACAGTCTCTTTTCTGAAGTGATGAACAAAAGTTCATCTGTTAGGGGTTTCATTCAGGGAAGTCTGGCAGATTCAAACTGTGTGTCCGCCTAGCATAAAATAACTTTTGATGAAAGACAGTGCTCTTTTTTTTATATTTTTGAATTTATTACACTGAATCACTTACACTATTTTACGGTTTAAGATATTATTATCCGCTGCCGTTTTGGTTGGAACTCTGACCTTAGCTTTTTTTCTGCAAAAGCGAACAACAGCCCTGTCTCAAGGCGAACCGGCAATTGCCCCGACGAATGATACGGTAAAATTTATACCAAAACTGATGTTTGGGATCAATGCTGATTCATTCCGGATTGAACATTTGAAGATCAGACGCAATCAGTTTATGTCATCAATCCTAAAAGAACGAATGGTAGCCGATTCAATAATTTATTCGGTCGTGGAACTTTCGAAAGGCGTAATCGACCTACGTGGAATAAAAAGCGGCGATAACTATACGTTATTTTATTCACCGGAACCCGAAGGAGATCTGAATTATCTTGTATACGAACCCAATAAAATCGATTACGTGATTTTAGACCTGAAATACCCGGTGGGTGTTGAAAAAGGACATAAGGAAACCGACACGCTTAAAATCAGTGCATCGGGAGTAATAGAAAATTCACTCTGGGAATCCATGACGGAACTGGAGACAAATCCTGAGCTTGTTTTTATGATGTCGGAAATTTTTGCATGGCAGGTTGATTTCTATCATCTCCAGAAAGGAGACCGGTTCAGGATTTTATATGACCGGGTGAATGTCGACGGCAAACCTTTTGGTATTTCCGGGATCCATGCTGCCTGGTTTGAGCATGCCGGCGAACAATTTTATGCTTTTAAATTCGATGCGGACTCGATTACCGGATATTTCGATGAGGAGGGAAACAGCCTGCGCAAGCAACTCCTGAAGACGCCTTTAAAATTTTACAGGGTTACGTCAAGGTACAGGGGACAGAGGCTGCACCCGGTACAGGGAAGATATAAGGCTCACCTGGGCACTGATTATGCTGCACCTTCCGGTACACCCATTAGATCGGTCGGCGACGGCGTGGTTACGGAAGCAACTTATACGAGGAATAACGGAAACTATATCAAGATAAGGCATAACAGCGTTTATACGACCCAGTACCTGCATATGTCGGGATTTGCAAAGGGAATCCGATCCGGAGTTTCTGTCAGGCAAGGCCAGACTATCGGGTATATCGGCACTACAGGACTGGCAACCGGTCCGCATGTATGTTACCGGTTCTGGGTGAATGGCAGGCAGGTGGATGCACAGAAACAAAAGCTTCCACCCTCTGAGCCGATCCCAGAAGGATTGAAGGAGGAATTTTTCCTGATTCGGGATTCTTTTAAAGAAAAACTTGATTCAATCGCTATTTTTCAATATGACCTGGCAACCCGGGAATCCGTTCCGGAGTTTAATTGAATAGCGGATTTCTGCCAGGTAAGTTTCAAAATTTTTAAAGGCTTGAGGCACATTTTTAAAATAATATTTTTATTTCTGATCCCGGTTTGTGCAAATTCCCAGAAAGTAGCATTGGTTTTAAGCGGGGGAGGGGCCAAAGGACTGGCACATATTGAAGTGCTTAAATATATCGAAGAACAGGGTATCCCGATTGATTGCATTACAGGAACATCGATGGGGGCCGTTGTCGGGAGTTTTTATGCCGCAGGATATTCTCCTGAGGAGATCGAGACCATTGTACTATCGAGGAATTTCAGGAATTGGGTAAATGGGGTTTCGGAGAGGAACTATAACAGTCATTTTTTCAGCAAAACTCCTGATGCTGAAATGATAAGCCTGAGCATGGGCGTAGACCACTCACTGATCCCGAAGTTCAATCCCAGTTTTGGTAAAGACGCCATCATAAATTTCATTCTTGCCAGGTACCTTGCCGAAGCTTCCGCAAAGTCGGGTAACAATTTCGACAGCCTGTTTGTACCATTCCGGGCTATGGCTGCCGAGATATTCACCCAGTCGCAGGTTGTAATGGATTCCGGGAACCTGCATGAAGCCGTACGCGCCTCGATGGCCGTGCCCTATATTTACAGGCCGGTACGGCTGAATGATAAATTATTGTTCGACGGAGGACTGTACAATAACTTTCCTGTTGATGTTGCGCTGAAATCATTTAATCCCGATGTGGTTATTGGGGTAAATGTATCCCGTACGGTATTCGAGGAATATCCCTATGATCAGGATGAGGACTTGATATCGAAAAGCTTATTTATAAACCTGCTGAATAAGTCCGATCCGGGTACTCTCAGGGAACAGG
>DATDPY010000343.1:0-3075 GCA_035292565.1 Cyclobacteriaceae bacterium
GGGCGCCAATCTGTTCTACCAGGTCCCCAATCATAAGACTGTGACCTGGTCTACCAGTCAGGAACTTCAGCATTTTCCTACCGGAGCCTGGAGAGCGCCGGGCAACAATACGAATACTTTTGCCAGGGAATCGCAAATGGACATCATGGCCAGCAAACTGGGCATTGATCCTGTTGAATTCCGGCTGAATAACATGAAGGAGGAAAAAGCGGCCCAAGCCTTGAGGCTGGCTGCAGAAAAGTTCGTCTGGGAACCCATAAAATCCCCGAGCGGGAAAGGCAGAGGTGTTGCATTATGCTGGGATGCCGGTACCTATTGTTGTTCCATTGCCGAGGTTAAGGTGGATATAAAATCCGGTCATGTTCAGGTAGTTCGCGTGGTTGTTGGACAGCAGATGGGTCAGGTTGTAAACCCGCAGGGCGCCATCCTGCAGGCGGAGGGAAGCACGATCATGGGGCTGGGATATACTTTGACCGAAGATGTGGAATTTAACGGGGGTGAAGTAAAATCAAGGAACTTTGACGATTATGAAATCACACGGTTCTCCATGGTGCCGGAAATCGAATGTTATTTTGTGGATGCCATGGATGAGCCTCCCCAGGGTGGCGGTGAACCGGCCATCGTATCGATTGGCGGCGCAGTGGCCAATGCCATCTTCGATGCGTGCGGCGCCAGGCTGCACCAGTTGCCAATGACGCCTGAAAGAGTGCTTGAGGCTTTGAAGAATGTCTGATGAATTCGTGATTCAGAATCCTTAACGCGATAAGGAATTTTCGAGTCCCGTGGGGACGAAATATTGGTAGAATATATGGTTAAATTTATCAAGCCCTGTAGGGGCGAAATATTATAACGTTTTAAACGTAATTCACCCGGATAATAGCTGATCAAATGATGGATTTCAACATCACGCCCTTACAGGACTCATGCATTATATTCTCCGACGAGCTACCGATTTTTAGTCCCTCTGGGACTTAATCATAAATGATTATCCATAGGAATTCTTTCCTTTTGGCGATCGGCATTTTTTATGTTATTTTGCTCTCTTCACCCCGGAAGCTGTATGAAAAAGCCGTTCTTGCATTATCTTTCATTATATATCGCAGGAATGATCCTTATATCGGGATCAATTCTCGAATCAGCAGCACAGCCTTCCTGGTCCAAAAACCTTCCCACCGTGGGAACATTTTCCTCTCCAAGAGTCACAGATCTAAACGGGGACGGCATAGGAGATGTGGTCATCGGTGCTGGACGTGAAGAATTCAAGCCCTGCGATTCGGCCATTATCGCCCTTGACGGGAAAACGGGAGAAATCCTGTGGAAGCTTCCTGCCGCCGATCAAATCTTCGGCTCGGCATCCTTGAAGGACATCACGGGAGATGGCATTATGGATGTATTTATAACCGGACGGGCATCCGAATTCCAGGTGATCAACGGTAAAACCGGAACGATCATCTGGAAGTTCGACGACCCGGATAAGAAGACAAGATGGAACAAAAGAACCTGGTTCAATTTCTATAACCCCCAGTTTATCCCGGACCAGAATAATGATGGAGTCGATGATATTCTTGTATCCAACGGGGGGAATGTGCGGGCCGAGCCCTATGATCCCAACCGTCCCGTCGGCCACCTGGTCGTGCTCAGTTCGATCGACGGAAGCGTGCTGGCTTTTACCCCGGTGCCGGATGGAAAGGAAACCTACATGTCGATTGCGGCTGTAAGATCCGGTGATGGGAATGATATGAATATTATTTACGGGACGGGAGGAGAAACCATCGGCGGAAGTTTATATGTCACGAAATTATCGGATGTCATGAAAGGGGATATTTCCAATTCTGTCAGGCTCGACAGCAGTCCAAACCGGGGCTATATCGGGCCGCCGGCCTGGGTGGATATTACGGCGGATGGGGTTCCCGATATCCTCGACAATTCTGTTGATGGGCGGCTGCTGGCTTTCGATGGGCGAACCTACGAAAAACTATGGCAGGCAACCATGCCCGGAACGGAAGTTTATAGTTCCATATCGGTTGGGAATTTCAACAGCGATGACATCGCCGATATCTTCGTATCGTATGGTCAGGGCGTATGGCCGGCGCTCGACTGGACGAAGCAGTATATGGTGAACGGAAAAAATGGGAATATCGAATTCACGGATTCTCTTGGGTTTTACCAGACCAGCACGCCCGTGATCGCCGACTTTACCCAGGACGGAATCGACGATGCATTCGTCGTGATAAATTACATGGTAACCGACAGTCTGTTCCAGAGGTTTTTTTATCACATGCTTGCTGTTGTAGATTTTACCAGGAATGAAATGATCGAGCTCGGCGTTAATGATATAGGACATAATTTATCTTCAACTCCCTGGATCGGCGACATGAACAATGACGGGAATATCGATATCGTATATTGCCATGGCACCAATCTGCGGCATACCTATACCTTCGACGGTATGAATGTGGTGAAGATCTCAACAACCATACCCATCCGGAGGGAAATCAAATGGGGAGCTTATATGGGAAGTAATTATGACGGGGTGTTCAGGTAGGAACAACCTATACCGTTTTTTTTCGGATTCTTGAAGAAAGATTATCTTGAAATATTTGAATATGGACTCAATATTATGAACCGCGGAATATTTTTAATCATATTGAATGTATTCATTTCATTGCATGGATATTCCCAACTTTTGGTGAGCGGTAAAGTACTGGGCCTTCCGGGCAGACGGCCAATATCTTTTGTAAATATCGGGATTGTCAATTCTTCAGTCGGAACAATTTCAGACGAGGATGGAAGTTTTTTACTTAAAATCCCTAATTATTATGGAGATGATACCGTAATTTTTTCGGCGTTGGGTTATGGAAACATAAAAATACCTGTCGCAGGGCTATCGGAAGAAGCTAATTACATGATATACCTGAAAGAATCGCCAACAAACTTAAAAACCGTTACCATTAAAGGTGATTCCTGGAAAAGAAGGATATACAGAATCGGCAACAGGAGTGTGCGCGGAAGCATTATGGTTGCCGATACTGTGACAGCCGGATCGGCGATTGCGCTGCTCATTAAAAATGATCC
>DATDPY010000344.1:0-3894 GCA_035292565.1 Cyclobacteriaceae bacterium
ATCGACCTTGGGGAAATGAAAACCGTGCGGCACCTGGAATCGGCTTATTACCAGTTGGCTGCCTGGCACAGGCTGCTCCCGGTGAAAGTTGAGTACTTCCTGTCTTCCGACGGGAATAACTGGGAGCTTGCCGGGATAGCCGATAAAAACCTGCCCATCGATCAGTATGATGCATTTCAACGGGATTATATCGTGGATTTTGATCCGAAAATTGCCCGTTACGTCAGGGTGAAAGCACAAAATGTCGGGAATTTACCTGCGGGACATCCAAGCGCCGGCCAGCCTGCCAATGTGGTGATTGATGAAATTGTCGTAGAATAAAATAAATTGCCCGGGCTTTAAAGCACGGGCAATTTATTTTATATATTGAGCCGAAATTTTTAAACCCTCCCGAAAATGAATGAACAAACCGCCTCAGTTTCGGCGGCCGGCGGGAATTCCAATGCCGGGTCCGGAACCTTGCCTTTACAACGAATTGCGACCATCGATATTCTTCGCGCCCTCACCATGATCCTGATGATTTTCGTGAATGATCTCTGGTCGCTGAAAAATATACCCGAATGGCTGGGACATGTAGGACGTGGTGTGGATGGCATGGGGCTGGCCGATACCGTATTTCCCGCTTTCCTTTTTATCGTAGGTCTTTCGATTCCCTTTGCCATCGCGAACAGGCGCAAAAAGGGGGCGACCCAGGGGCAGCTCCTCATGCATGTGCTGACCCGTTCCTTTGCCCTGCTGGTCATGGGCGTATTCCTGGTGAATGGCGAAACTTTCAATGCAGCCGCCACCGGTATGCCAAGGTATTTCTATAATCCACTCTGCTGTCTTGCATTTATCCTGATATGGAACAGCTACCCGGCCACGATGAATAAAAAATGGATTTATGCATTAAAGGCAATTGCCGTGGTGATCCTGGTCACACTGGCCATCACTTACCGCGGCGGGCCCGAAGATAACATCCATCGTTTCGGTCCGTCGTGGTGGGGCATCCTGGGATTGATCGGCTGGGCTTACCTGGCCAGCGGGATAATTATCGTATTATCGAAGGGGAACTTCTGGGTCATTTTGGGCGGCTGGGTATTTTTCTGCGCATTAAGCATGTTATGGCATGCCGGGATCATTCCTCACCAGGGATTTATCACCGTCATCCCCTCGGCCATCCTGGGCGGGACCATTGCCGGATTTACCATTGGCGGAGTGCTGACTTCCATGATCTTTAAGTATTTCCGTGACAAAAATAACAACAGCGGATTGACGATTTCCTTCCTGGCCTTTGCAGGATTGCTGGTTGTGTTATTCTACGTAACCCGTCCTTACTGGGGGCTGGCAAAACTTGGCGCCACACCTGCGTGGCTGTATATATGCAGCGCCCTTACCATACTCGCATTTATCGTCATTTATTGGATAGCAGATGTATGGGGAAAAGCGAATGCATTCAATATCATCAAACCTGCCGGGACCGATACACTGCTCTGTTACCTGATTCCGTATTTTGCTTATGCCACCATGAGGATGCTCGGTTTGCACCTGCCCGAGGCCGTTCTGATCGGCGCAATAGGGCTGATTAAGTCATTATTATTTGCATTATTATGCGCATGGATAACCGGCAGCCTCAACAAGGTAGGCGTACGGTTGAAATTATAAAAAATGTGATCGTCGTTTTTAATTTTTGATATAGATTGTTATGATGAAAAGAATATTGTTTTCTGTCCTGGCCATTTTCATCACGAATTTTACGGTCTTCGCCCAGGCGTCAAACTATGACTTTAAAATTGTGGGATATTATTCATTGAATGCGGCTTCCTCAAAAGTCGGGAGTTTCCCATTTGAAAAAGTGACGCATGTCAATCTCTGGTTTTTAAATCCCGATTCTCTGGGAAATTATACCAGGGATATTTCAAGGATTAAAAAGTTTATTGAAAAGGCCCATCAGTACGATGTAAAAGTATTGTTTTCCATCGGCGGGGGAGGAAGGCATGCGTACTACCACGCACTTCTTCAGGATGATAAGCGGCCGATGCTGATTCAGAACCTGATGTCCGAAGTTAATAAGTACGGAGTCGACGGCGTGGATGTCGATCTGGAAGGAAGGGATATCGATATGAATTATGAGAAATTTGTGGTGGAGCTCGCCGGGAAGCTGAAAGCGCAGAATAAGCTGATTACTTCCGCGATAGCCGTGTACTACAAGGACCAGCTTTCCGATGTTGCCTTGTCGCAGTATGATTTCGTAAATATCATGGTTTATGACCGCACTGGGCCATGGCGACCTGCTGAGCCCGGACCTCATTCCTTATATGATCATGCGGTGGAGGACCTGAAATACTTCGGTGAGGAACGCGGAATGACCAAGGAGAAACTGGTTCTTGGTGTTCCATTTTATGGTTACGGATTCGGACCTGATACAACCTACAGGGTTTCGAGCATGAATTACAGGCAGATTATTAAAGAATTCAGAGGATCCGAGAATGCCGATGAATGGAAGATGCAGGATGGAAGCACGATTTATTACAACGGCATACCAACGATCAAACAAAAGACGATTCTTGCGCGGGATAAAGCATCGGGTATTATGATCTGGCAGCTCGCCGGAGACGCAAAAGGATCGAAATCACTGTTAAGGGCGATCAATGAGGCAAAGGAAGTGAATACCGGTATCTTTTAAGTTGAAATTTCTAAACATCGAACATCGCACATCGCACATCGCACATCGAACATCGCACATCGCACATCGCACATCGCACATCGCACATCGCACATCGCACATCAAATATAATTCTACCTGATCTCCCTCATTTCTCCCGGCTTCAAAATATAGTACCTGTCTTTTAACGCCTGTGTAAGCCGGAGCCTGACCTCATAGGGATATCCATTTGCCCAGAAGCGGTTAGATTCATCAACGGCGATCGTGCTATGGTGCTGGGGAAAAATATAATCGGGTTCGAGCGTATTGATGAGGATCAGGGAGCGGTCGATGTACATATTGTGTTCGGTCGGGGAGAAGAACAATACATCCACATGCTTGAGGAAAAGATGGTCTTCGAGAAGGTACGAATCACCGGGCTGGAGGAAGGTCTTTCCGTCAATGGTCATTACATAGCCGCAGTCCTGGAGATTGGCATCGATGTAAATGGCAAAATTCTCATCCCCATGAATGGCGCGTAGCGGATTCACGTGGATGCCCTGGATATCGAATGGTTCCCTGGGTTTGGCAACTTTTATCCGGCTGCCGGGGATGCCGATTTTTTGCGCGGATTGCAGGCAGCTTTCGGGCAGAACAAATATACAATTTGATTTTTCCAGCAGCACCCTGGAAGTTGGGCCGTTGAAATGGTCTCCATGGGCATGCGTGACAAAGGATATATCGATCACCGTGGCCAGTTCTTCAGGGGTGATGGGAGATGGAACGATTCTGGGCGAATCCTCGAGATACAGGTCGGTGCCGACAACCAGGTCTCCGGACCTGATGATCCAGCTATTGTGCCCTGCCCACCAGACGGCAGTTCCTGAGTTATGGGCCCGGATCTGGTCGATCATTCGTTCACTCTGGGAGGACGCGTTATAATATATAAATAAAAGAATGACAATAATGGATATTCTTTTCATCATCGAATTATAATTAAATAAGCTATTAAAGATACTAATGTATTTGATTGGGTAGGACGCGGGGCAATTGGCAGTTGCAATCGGCGGTTGGCGATGCCGGAAATAATTAATAGAGATCTGTCAACCAGTCAACTAGTCAACCAGTCAACTAGTCAACCAGTCATCCAGTAAACCTGTGAACCAGTGACCCCATATTTTTAGATTTCCAGCATTTGTATTACGGTGCGCATCCCGATTACGCTAAATATTTTAGTATTAATAAATAATTACTAAAAAATTTGGTAATTA
>DATDPY010000345.1:0-5882 GCA_035292565.1 Cyclobacteriaceae bacterium
CAAGTAAGGAATTCTTACCTCTTTTAGCTCGAAAAATACAAATTCCTTCTAATTATAACTACCTGTCCTATAATAGCTTATCGCATTATTTTTCTAATGACCGTCATTAGAATTTTTCCTTATTGAATAATCTGGGTTTAACATAATCTCTTGTAAAAGACGAGATACAGCTCTCCCCTTGTGCCGCCCCAAAGCGGCATAAGGGGAGTCCCGCCGAGCTTCGCCATAGCGGCTACGCGACGGCGCAGAAGGGGAGGGGATTACTTAGAAATTCGTATTAAAATCTCCCCTGATTATTACGAAATCTCCCTTGGCATAATTAATCACAGATTCAAACTGGTTTTGTTGATAAGCTGGATGTAATTTTTCAGAATAGTTGATTTTTAGTAAAATATAAGAATAAAGTAAAAAATAACCGGAAAATATATCCCCTCCCCTAAAGGGACTCCCCTTATGCTCCTTCGTCGCACAAGGGGAGAGCAATACCGTTCTTCTAAAGAAATTTGGGTAAGCGATGGAGTACTGAAATTACCTTCCCCGGACAGTAGTGATTTTTAAATCATTATTTTCCAGGGAAAGTAATTAAATCCTTCAACGTACCCTGGTTTTATAAAAAGCCATTCCTCTGATAATCTCTCCATCCGAAGAAATCCCTTCCACCTCAATCCTGAAAATTCCCGGATTATCGGTCGTGACAAATTTTACTATCGTCTTTTCACCTTGCCTGAACGCGACTGAAGGTGCCCAATAGACCACAGGCCGAAGATCGGGCCCCGGTTCCAGTCCGGCCTGAAGTTCGGGCTGGGAATTAACAAATTCTGGTCCGGTTGAAAATCCTTCGTACCGGATTACATTCTTTTTTGCGAGGAATTTATTTTCCCAGTATCGGTTTGGCGTGGTCAGTGCCACTATTCCCGACTGGATCATCAGAGGGTCCCAGCGGGTTAAGGTTTCAGAGGTCGTATAAAGATCGATCGTAGTGATGGATGTAAAAGGCGTTGAAAGGAATTCGCCCTCCTGGTAACTGAGCAAGCCGTCGGAAAAATACCAGGGATGACGCATAAAATAATATTGCTTCTGTTCATTCTGCAGTCGTATGGAAGTATGATCTCCTTCCAGGGCATAATTAGCCGTAAGCATGATCACCTTCACAAATTCTTCGAGGTCTTTCAGGTCTTTGAAACCGGTCATATCATAATGCTTGTCGGATGGGGGCAATGGCCTGATAACAGCCTCCTTTATCATTGCAGATTCTTTCTTGTCGGCAAAAATTTCATTTAGCTTCATCCTTAGCCTGAGGTTGTAAAGGTATGCATCGATTTCCCGGGTATGGGCAGGAGGCTGCAGATGCTGGTTCTCCCCGTCAAGATGCTCCCAGATCTTTACCTCCCGTATCAAGGGTTCCTGGTCCTGGAAAGGGTTAAGGTTCAGGACCTGGATAATCCCTTCTCCCTGGAATCCTGGCAGTTCCACGGAAAATTTTCCTCTGACCGCCCTTGTTCTGACAAAGTCCCGGCTGCGAGCAAGATAAATGGAAATGACATTCGAGCTGATCAGGTCCGGGGAATCCAATTTCATGATCACCCCTTCAAGAACCGGATGTTTCTCCGTATTGAATGCAGGGCTATAACCTGTACTGAGTAAACGGCTTTGGGTGGTAACAGGCTTTATATTTCCCGCGCTTATGCCGCTGATTACCGCGTATTGCGTAAGATCGAGTACCGATAACGAAAGCCGGCAGGAGAGGTCTTCATCAACTGCCTGAATCGAAAGGATTATGGTATCGCCAGGCCGGTAATCTTTTTTGTCGAATGAAATTTCAAGTCCTGTTGTATTTACTTCACTGGAAATAGTATCAGGGTTTATTGTCCATCTGCCGGGATCACGGAATGTCCCGGGTTCGGGCGCAGAGGAATTATATACGGCCAGCAATTTTTCGTAATAAGCGCCAGATCCGAAATTCAGGTTCCATCTGGTGACTACCCTGAATCCATACCAGCCGTCCTGCCATTCGATTGGGATGTCGATGGATCCAGAGGCGATGTTACCCATTACCGGAAGTTTCCTGTCGATCAGCAAATTGCCGGTGTGATCGAATAACCCCGCATGGACAACTGCAGATTCGACATCTCTGTTTAAAAAATAAATGGTAAACCAGGCGGTCTCTCCGGATGCATAAAATGTTTTGTTGAAATGGACATGAAATTCATCGGGTTCCCGGCGGTTCTGGGCGTTGAGTGCCAGGGCTGTGCAAAAAGCAAGTACCGGCAATATGAAATATCGCAGATTGATCTTTTTCATTGCTTTTTGTTTTGTCGCATATGATTACCAGTAATCAGGTACGTCATAGGAGCTATTGGGAAGCAACAGGCAATCGTAACAGAATGGCTTCCATTCGCGACAAGGATCGCGGGTATAATGCGGCACCAGCAATGCCGGCACAGTCAAAACGCGAATGATCTCTTCAGCCGCGACTTCGAAGTAGCCCAATACGATTTCTTTCGGGTCGCTGACATTATACATATTTCCGATAACGGCTGCGGGCGGAATATCGATGAAGCTTCCGGTAGGGTTGGCAACGATTTTCAAATGGGACCAGTATTCATGGGCAGATCTCGTGAGCGAGTACTGGGAAACGTTGAAGTAATGCCGGTACCTGAACTCAATGTCCGGAAATTCATCCCGGGTGAATACAACCTCGTCCTTCAGGATCCCGCCGCGTAACTCACCACCGCTGAAAATTTTGATTTCCTGATATGTAGGCTCCAGCCACATATAGCAAGAATGTGGAACGCTCCAATAAAATTGTTTTAGTTCAGTAAATGAATAGATTTCATGTACACGCCATCTCAGGAAAGCCGGTTTACATTCAAGTTCAACCGGCGTATTCACGTAAACGCTTAAAACATTTCTTGAAGTGGCCAGGCCGCCCTCCTGCGCGATCCTGACATAATTGATTTTAAAATATGCGCTGTCAGGCACAACTGGTTTGGGCATAATCTCTGGTTTAGACCGGTAGGTTTTACCGTCCCTTAACGTAAGGCTCAGGAAATATTCTTTTCCGGGAGCAGCGTTCACCAGGCTGCCGTCGAATTGATACTCGCCGTTTTCGGTTTCCGTAAATTCCAGGTCGAGCGGTACCCCATTTTCATAAAGAGTAATCGATACACCCCTTACAGGAGAGAATGGCGATATGCCATACTGGCTGGTGTAACCTACTCGAACTGACTGGATATCCTTCCGGTTGGTGACTCCTCCATCGATGACCAGCACCCGGTCTGATACGCCCGGCTCATAATCGAATGATTCAATGCAACCGGCAAGAAAGACCAGGATCATAAAATACCTCATCAGAAATTAAAGTTATAGGTGAATGATGGGAACGCGCTTCCAAGAACAGATAATTTAAAAGCATTGGCGTTACTTCCTTCAAGCCTCCTGAAAAATACTGAGAATGCATTTTCACGGGAATAAAGGTTGAAGATGGAAATGGTAAAACTATCGTTGTACCTTTTATTCCTGTATATATTTCTCTTGACCGTATAGGATACATCAAGACGGTGGTAATCGGGGATGCGAAAATTGTTACGCCCGGTATAATGAGGCAGCCGGTAATAATCGATAAAATAATTGGATACCGGCGCGGTGACCGGCCTTCCTGAAAAATAGGAAAAATTGAGTGAAAAAAGACTGGCTTTCGAAAAGTTAATATCCAGCACCAGGTTAAATTGGTGCGGTTTGTCAAAATAAGAAGGGAACCAGTGACCCTGGTTGATGGTGGTTTCAGCATAAAGGCTGTCTGTTCTTAACATTGAGAATGAATATGTATAGGACAACAGCCCGGTATACTTGCCCTTGTTTTTCCTGAGGTAATATTCAATTCCATACGATTTTCCGTTGACGTTGATAACCTCCGTTTCAAGATGCTCATTGAGCCTTATGTCGGCGAAATCGCGATACAGAGGAATATTCTCCGTATTCCTGTAAAAAATATCAACTCCGGTTTCCCACATATTTCTGCGCAGGCTCTTGAAATACCCCAATGAAAAATTGTGGGCTGCCTGGGGCTTGAAATGATAATTGCTCACCATCCAGAAATCAACAGGAATAGGGGCGGAGGTATTGGAAATAAGGTGTATAAACTGGTTGAGCCGGTTATAGCTGAGCTTAAAGGCGCTGACGGGATCGGGGCTGTATTTAAACGATATCCTCGGTTCAATCCGCGTATAGGAAGAAGTCTTTTCCCCATTCCCGAAAATCAGTGAATCTGTGACCGACTCAATAGACTTTGGAGATGATCCCGGATACATGTAGACCGTTGAAGGCCCAAGGCTCTGGAAATAATTATATCTTAATCCTGCCGAAACAGAGAAAAGAGAATTGAAAATATACTCATCATTGATGAACCCGGCCAGTTCCAATCCGTTTTCCCGGGAAACTTCTTCCGGCATGATGGTCGACCGTCGATTGTAGGGCAGCAGGCGGCCTGGCGCTGTAATATATAAGGTGCCTTCCCCGCCGAAAGTAAGCGTATGGTTATAAAATTTCGTAAGCGTAAATTCTTCCCTGGCCTTCCCGTACGAAAGACCATTTAAGATCCGGTTGTTGTCGATACTCGTTGGCTTGAAATAATCGTTTGAAAAATTTCCGTACGACAGGTCAAGGTTGCTGGTGAATTCCTTTTGAAGGAACTGGCTCCACGACAAAGACCACGTCTCGTTATCCCAGCCGAAACCGAATTCATCGGCAAACCTGATACGGTCATAGCTTTTTCCGGCCGAAGCGTGAATGGATCCGTTTTTGCCGAGCTTCTGGCTGATCTTAAAATTGAAATCATAAAATGAGGCTCTGCTTTCACTGACATCGGGATCATCGACCTGCCTGAGGATCCAGTCGGAATAGGTAAAGCGGCCTCCTGCCAGGATGGACATCCGGTGATTGAATAGCGGGGCGTGGATCGAGAGTTTACTGGTAACAAATCCAATCCCCCCATTGGCAGTGAGCTGGCCCTGGTTAAAATCCTTTAGTTTAATATCGAGCAGGGATGCAATCCTGCCGCCGTATTGGGCAGGAATATGTCCCTTGTACAGGTTCACTTCTCTGATGATGTCGGGGTTGAATACCGAAAAAAATCCCAGGGCGTGAGATGAATTGAGGATAACCGATTCATCCTGGAGGATCAGGTTTTGATCAATGTTTCCTCCCCTCACATGAAAGCCGGTGGTCCCTTCACCGGTGGTACTGACTCCCGGAAGGGTAAGGATGGTTTTGATGATATCCGGCTCACCCATGAATAATGGCAGGTCGCGTATATCGCGGGCGGTTAATTTAATGATCCCAGCCACCGGCGACTGTAATGCCGAACCTTCCGCTGCCCCGGTGATCAGGACTTCTTCCAACTCGATCGATTCCGGCATTAATTCAATCTTCCATTTCGCATCATCAGCCAGGCTTACCTCGCAGGATTTTTTCTCGAAACCGATATAACTGAAGGTAAAAAGATGAGGGCCGGTGGGAAGTAAAACGGAGAACTGTCCTATGGGGTCTGTTGCCAGGATCTGCCGGGCAGATTCGATATTCACATTGACGCCGGGAAGCGGATCGCCGGTTTGCCCGTCAATTACCAGTCCCCGGATAAGCGCTTCCGATATGGCCTGGTTTTTGTTTGTTGTATCTCCAAGAAATACCCGTTCCGATATCCCTGAAAAATCAAAGGATGAAATGAACTTTTCCTGGATACGCCTGTTGATAAAATAATTCTGTGTGTATTCCCGTTCTATATCCTCAGAGCGGGTGATCACAATTACGGAACTGCCGTAAATCAGATATACCAGCCCCGTGCCTTCAAGCAGTCTGTCGAGGACAGCATATAACGGCTCGTT
>DATDPY010000346.1:0-4065 GCA_035292565.1 Cyclobacteriaceae bacterium
GGCGATCTTTACATCAGGCACCTTGGCCAACGCCCGGATGTGGTCCTTGCCACGGCTGCGAATGCCGATCACGGCAATGTTGATGGTATCGTTTGGACGTTTCATATTCGCGAATGTATTGATCACCGGACTGGCTGCCAGAATCCCCGCCGTTGCCGCGGATGATTTTCGTATGAAATTCCTGCGATTAAGTTTTTTCATAATTATTATTTAAATGTTTAGAATGACAACGATTCTTCCAACCTTCTGAACCTCTCATATATTTTTCCGTCAGGATCTTTCCTCAATCTTCGTTCCCTGATGATCTGTTTGTCCTCGGGGGCCATTTCCGGTCCGGTATATTTATCATTTCCTTTCCCGAACTGGCTCGTGTGCTGTATGGCGGCCTGATATTTCTGTTCTGCAACATCCGTAATGTCAACGTTGAAGTTTGGTTCTTTCGAACCGTAAAAAATAAAATCCCTGATGGTAAAGGGCTGCAGTCCCTCGTTGATCAGGTGCTGCGGGAAATACAGATGGTAAGCCGCAGCCCTGGCTCCGTCGACACTGATGAAGGCGGACATCCTGTGGTCGGTCTTATGCCACTGCATCCAGTCCGATCCAGGGTCATAACAGAATACGGCATCGGGGCGGTATTTTCTTACAAACCAGCATACCTTTTCACATAACTCTTTCTGCGGAACATATTCAAGATAGCCGTCGTCGTACCCGAGGAAGAAAATATTTTCTTTCGGGATCCCGAGCTTTCCGTTTGCGGCAATATCCTCATTTCTCCTGATCTCCGCCAGCCTTTCGCCGGTCATTTCCAGGTCATGCGATCCCTTGTTCCCGTTTGTGAACAGTACGATATACACCTTGTTCCCGTTTTTCACGAGCTTGGCCAGCGTCCCGGATGAAGCAATCTCATCATCGGGATGCGGTGAGAAATAAAGGATGGTTTTTCCTTTCCAGTCGTCGATGTTCTGTGGATTTCTGTCCTGGGCGGACAAAGCCGGCTGAAAAAATATAAAGAATATTCCAGCCAGGATTAATGCTGAATTCATGGTTCTCATGATTGGTCCTCCTTGATTTTTAATTGGATTTATTGGTAATTATTAATTCGATGTTTCAAAATTTATTAACCAAACACCCGCTTGTAGTTTTCCACATTATACCCGGAATACGGTTTCACAAGGTTTTCGAGTTTGGCCATATCAGGTTTTGACAATTTTTTCAAGTCCTTCAGCACGCCGACATTGTGTTCCAGTTTCTGGATGGAATCGCACCCGCTGCACAATACCGATACCGGCAGGGCATAAACATATTGGTGCAATTCGGCATAGGTGATGCCGGTCTTACCCACAACGTCGGGAATGTCTTCGGTCTTCAGGCTTGCCGGTGTGGTATCGATCCTTTTGCCCATCATGCTTCCTCCGGCCATGGTCTTCATTGCGATTACGCCATACTTCCGGTCGAGCAAGGCAGGCAGGGCCCTGTGCTGGAAGGATTCAAAGTTCGGGTCGCAGACATTCAGCGGCATCTGGCAGGTTTCGAGCTCGAGCCCGCGCTGTTTCAGAAAATCAAGGAAATAAAGGATCGTCGACGGGTTCTGGTGTGAAGTGAAGCCGATATACCTTGTCTTTCCCTTTGCCTTTGCATCCAGGAATACATCCAGCACACCCTCTTTGATTCGGTTATCCACGTCTTCTTTCGTGGTGAAGGTATGGATTTGCCACAGGTCAAGGTAATCAGTGTTGAGGGCTTTCAGCGACAGGTCCAGGTCACGGCTTACGTCCGCCCCGGTCCTGGAGGCGCTTTTTGTCATCAGGAAAATGTCCTTCCTGTATTTCGGCGTAAGGAATTTGCCGTAATACTCTTCCGACCGGCCCCGGTGGTATACCCTGGCGTTATCGAAAAAGCGGACACCGAGCTCGATGGCGCGTTCGATCATTTTCGCTGCTTCAGAAGGATCCTCGGTAATCCCGACGTGCCATCCCCCCAGGCCGAACGCAGTGGATTTTTCCCCGTTCCGTATGAGCCGCCGCATGGGCAGGGCTTCTCCAAGCCTGTCCTTAACCGGCCCGGCGACCGCCCACTCGGCAAACAAGCCGAAGGCTGATAAAGCCGCGGTTTTTTTAAGAAATTCCCGACGTGATTCCATATTTAAAAATTTTTGTTAAACTATTTCAATCGACTTTAGGCCCGGATAGCTAAATCATCCCGCTCACTTGTCTATAAAAATAAAAGATTAAACCTTCTATCCATGAATTTCAGGATGGATTTCTCAAGGATCCAACATTATCTTTGATAATCGCTTCCTGGCCATGCCCGCCCTGGTCAAGAATGAGCTGTTTCATGGCCCCCAGATACATGACATTATCCTTTACAACCGAATATTCAAGGCCTTTGAGGATCATGGCATATTCCGGCGAGAAACCTCCTTTGCCGCCGTCATCCCTCCCGGCATTCAGAGAATTTCCCACGAAGGTTACGCCTCTGGCATATTCCAGCCGGACGTGGGCGCTGTCGAATTCGTCGCCCTTGCCCCAGTCGGGTTTCCCGCTCCGGTAAATAATATTTCCGGTTATGGCCATGGTGTGGCAAACCGACGATTCGCCCCTGCGGTAGAGTGCCAGTCCGCACCGCCCTGACCTGTCGATATAGTTGCCGGTTATATTATAATGACTCCCGCCATAGATCACAATGCCGCCCTCCCGGTTCCATTCAATACGGTTCCCCGTAATCGTATTCGATGCATTTTCCTCGTAGGAACCATAGCCTGCCTGGCGGTTGCCTGAAAACCAGTTGTCGAGGATAAATCCGTCCCATCCGCGCACCCTGAGCCCGCAGCCATGATTCCCGTAACAATGGCTATGCCTGACCACGAAACACCAGATGCGGTCGAGCCTGATGCCGTCGCCGGTAAACCTTTCCACCCGGCACATATCGATCCTCGGCGTGTCTTCCTGCGTCCCGTAATCGGGTTTATCGACCAGGATGCCATGAGCTCCTCCTTCAATATTTTCTCCATGAAGACATAACCCGTAAAGGTAAGAGCCGAATGAGCCGGTCAGGTTGATCAGGCAGCGGGCGCCCCCTTTGAATTTAAGAATGGTTCCCATACCCCTGCCGTAGCTCCAGGCCGGCAAGCCGTATACGCCGATCCCTGCAGGAACTTTCAGCTCTGAACATAGGAAACTGCCTTCCGGGATAAATACAGCTCCGTTTGTACCTGCAGCTTTATCCATGGCGCTTTGAATGGCTTGCGTATCATCGGCAGTTCCGTCGCCTTTGGCCCCGAAATCGACAACGTTCAACATGCCTTTCCCCGATTCCACCGGGAAATTATTACCGGTAATTCCCGGAGTGAAAGCCGATGCCGCCATCACGGTTCCGGCTGCCATAAAATTGCGGCGTGAAAAAAAATGCTGTTCCATAATTCTATTTTATAATGCTGTTAAATGCACGAGAAAAATAACCGATGTTAAAAACCCGTTTCAATGCTTAAGATAAATACTTTAATGGGTTTACACAAAAAATGGATTCCCAAAGCCTTACCCCGAAATTATAAACCCGGATAAACTATTTTTTTTTCAATTTAAATCCTACTTTTGATTTGTTGCTTCATTCGTTCTATGTTCAGATTGAATAAATTTTCCCGGCTTTTAATACTTGCCCTTGTGATTCTGTCGGCATGCAGCAAGGAAGACCCAAAGCTTCCCAAACCCGTCATTGATTTCAACACGGATCCCCTGATCGTGGAAGTCGGGAAAGCCGTCACCTTCGAAAATCTGAGCCTCAATGCGGCGGGATATGTCTGGGATTTCGGCGACGGGCAGACGTCCACCGATGTCAGCCCCACGATCACCTATGATGAAAGCGATACTTATTCGGTTAAGCTTCTGGCCTATACCCAGGACAACCAGAAAGACTCGCTGATCAAAGAAATTTTTGTCGGCCAGAGAATATTGACCGGATTATTCATCAACAGCATACCGTTTGTTAACGAGGATGGCGCGGATTGGGATGACCCGACAGATCAGCCAGATTCGGTAAAGTTTCCTGACTTTATCCTGGTTATGGGGC
>DATDPY010000347.1:0-12334 GCA_035292565.1 Cyclobacteriaceae bacterium
CTACCCAGCCGAATGGTCGTCGTTATTACTGGAAGAGTGAATATCTCCCACGCGTCGAGCCGACACTGTGCAATAAGATCATCGAACATGCCGCAAGAATACGATCGCCTTACTCGGCTGTAATTCTATTCCAGATCGAAGGAGCGCTTAACCGTCTATCTGAAGATCATTCTCCCGTCGGCAACCGCGACGCGCACTACGTGCTCAACCTGACGGGCTCGTGGGAGCAAGCGGGCGATGACAGAGCAAACATCGAATGGGCACGCGAGGCTTGGAATGACATGAAATCGTTTTCGACCGGCGGCACGTACGTCAACTTTCTCACGGAGGATGAAAGTCAGGAACGTATAGAAGCAGCGATCGGTAAGGGACTTCCCCGGCTTGCCGAGATCAAAGCGAAATGGGATCCACAGAACATATTCCGTATGAACCGGAACATCAAACCAGTTTGAGAAATGGCAGTATGATCAATTAAGCGATGGGATTTTATAGCAAGTTCATCCTTCCGAAGGTCGTCCACTTTACATGTGGCCTGAATCCGAACATGCGCCAACGCGAGAAAGTCGTACCACAGGCCCGCGGAAGTGTTCTGGAGATTGGCATCGGCTCTGGCCTGAATCTGCCATTCTATGATTCTACAAAGGTGACCAAGATCTGGGGCCTCGATCCATCGCCCGAGATGATCAAATTGGCCGAACAGATGGCGCGATCGCTCCACCTTGAAGTAGAGTTCATCGGACTACCAGCGGATGAGATCCAGCTTGATGACGGAAGTATCGACACGGTATTGATAACGTACACCCTGTGCAGTATTTTAGATACGACTCCGGCACTTCGACAAATGGCTCGAGTCCTGCGGCCGGGTGGTGAACTAATCTTCTGCGAGCATGGCGCGGCGCCAGATGCGAATGTCCGCCGCTGGCAGAATCATCTGAATCCAATATGGAAGCAGTTCGCGGGAGGGTGCAACCTAAATCGACCAATCCCTGACCTAATCGAGGCGGGTGGCTTCCGTATCAATGCCCTGGAGACGATGTACATACCCGGTTGGCGCCCAGCTTGTTTCAACTACTGGGGCATTGCGGTCCCCCGATGAGCATCATCATGTGAGCCTGCAGTCTAACCAGCAGTTTAAGTTTAGGGCGCGCACATATTAAAGGAACTTGCACCAAAAATCCTGATACAATTTCGATACACTTTTTCCAAAATCAGCCTTTGTAAGCTTGAAATAGGGATTTATTAACCCCCCTATGTGCCTTTATTCATTTAAAGATTTGATGATTTACTTATATCCAGCTCTTTAATAACCGAAATGATCCAATTATCAAAATTATGATAAACAATGATATACGGGATCCTAATTAAACTACTGCAGCTGAATTAACATGACGAATAGATGTGATAATCATGTAAATAAGGATTGATAATCGTAAATATTTAATAATAATACCTTGACAATCTATGTATCTATAATTATATTACGTAGAATATCAACGTATCAACTTTATGATAGCATCCAAAGGCCTTATGGCAGCTACAACAAAATCCATGATTCTCTCTATATTAAAGGAGGGTAAAAACTACGGCTATAATATTATTCAAAGAGTAAAAAAAATATCCGGCGGATCTTTAAACTGGTCAGATGGTATGCTCTATCCGGTGTTACACCGATTGGAAAAAGAAGGATTTATCACTTCAGAATGGATCGTCGGAGATCTTGATCGAAAACGAAAATACTACTCAATAACAGAAGCCGGTAAAGCTGAACTTCTTGCAGAAAAAGAAAGTTGGATTACAGTTCATACCATTTTATCCCAGCTTTGGGATCTTAATCCTTTGTATAATGTTCGAACTTGAAAAAGCTATATCTAAATGGCTTAAGGCATTACGCAAAATTCCCGCATTTGAAGATGGAGATATTGCGGAAATTGAAGACCACATCAGGGAGGAAATAGAAAATAAGCATACAAGTGGACTTAATTATGAACAAGCTTTTATAAGTGCAATACAATCATTTGGGCCTCTTGAATGTTTAGGTGAAGAAATGATAAGATCAAGAACCAAGCATTTAAAAATTCCACATTCACATTATTCAGTTCCGGAAATACATTATCCCACAAATTCATTTTTTAATATTACTGCTATGTTTAAAAATTTCTTAATTATTTCGATCCGAAATCTTAACCGCAACAAGGTATTTTCAGTTATTAATATTTTCGGCCTGGCCATTGGCATGGCTGCATGCCTGGCTATTGCGCAGTACGTGCATTTTGAAATGAGTTATGACAGGTTTCATAAAAATGCAGATCATATCTACCGGGTATTACTTGCCGATATTAAAAAAACTCATGCATCAAATCACCCTGGGACAGGCCCGATGTTAAAAGATGAATTTCCGGAAGTAAAGGATTATGCCCGTATGGTTCATCAGACTATATTCTACAGAGCAGTTTCAACATGGTCCCATATTGACGAATATGACCAGATTAAAACCTTTAATATTCAAAATGTTTATAATGTTGATCCTTCTTTTGTAACTATGTTTTCGTTCCCCTTTTTATACGGGAATCCCGAAACTGCATTTACCGATCTGAATTCCGTGGTGATATCAAGATCCGTTTCCCAGAAATTCTTCGGATCTGAAAATCCGGTTGGCAAGATACTCATAAGGGATGGTTATAGGTCATTCACCGTGACCGGCGTAATTGATGTTCTGGAGAATTCGCATATGAAATTCGATATGCTCCTTTCATACTTTTTCACCGAAGCATGGGGCGGTGGATGGAGTCATACCGTGGACTGGAAATGGCCGGAATATTTTACTTATATTCAACTTGATCCAGCCGCCGATCCAAAATACCTGGAGGCGAAGTTTCAGGATGTCATTCCAAAATATCTGGGTGATTGGATGAAAGCTATTAACAGACAGGCATATTTCAGATTACAGCCAATAAAAGATATCCATTTGAAGTCCCCATTGCTAAATAAGGAATACGTGGTGCATGGAAGTGTAAATACCGTTAATTTTTTATCAATTATCGCAGTGATAATACTTGTTGTCGCCTGGTTTAATTATATCAATTTATCAACAGCCAGATCCATTGAGCGGGCAAGGGAAGTCGGATTCAGAAAAGTTGCCGGTGCTTCAAAAAAACAGCTGATCATTCAGTTTTTGCTTGAATCAGTAATACTTAACATACCGGCGATATTACTGGCGTTTATCATTTTTATTATTTCCGTTCCCTGGTTTAACGATCTCGCTGGATTAAAAATCGGCTTTTCCGGATTATATAATGAAACCTGGTTCTGGATCTCTCTTGGTATCATCTTTATGTTAGGATCGTTATTAGCCGGAATATATCCTGCATTTGTACTCTCCTCAATCCGCATTATTACTGTCATTAAAGGAAAGTACTCCAACTCCGCAGGTGGGATTATGTTCCGGAAATTGTTGGTCGGAGGACAGTTTGCCATATCCATCGCCCTGATTGCAGGAACCCTAATAGTATATAGACAGGTATCCTTTATGAGAAATAAGGATTTGGGATACAATAAGGAGCAAATGCTTGTAGTTAAAGTTCCGACAGTTGTCGATTCGACTTTTGCATCAAGGGCTGAGTCATTCTTGAATGAATTGGAAAATTACTCAGGCCAAAAAAAATTCACAGTAGCATCAGAAGTTCCGGGTAAGTGGATTCCAAATGTAAATAGTGTCAAAAAGGAAGGCTCCGAGGAGATAGAGATTTTCGGGTGCAGCTATGTTTCCATTGATCACAATTTTATCGATACGTATGAAATGAAAGCGGTTGCCGGCCGGAATTTCAGGGTAAATGAGTATTCAAAACTGATCCCAGGCAAAATAATTCCGGTGATGATTAATGAGAAAGCAGCGGAAATCCTTGGTTTCAAAAACCCTGAAGAGAGTATCAGCGAACATATTTTATTTACAGTCGGGGATCTTGAATGGACAGGTGAAATAATAGGAGTTGTGAATAATTATCACCAGCGCTCCTTCAGGATGGATTACGATCCAATGGTATTTGGATATTATACCTGGGGCATTCAATATATATGCATAAACCTGAATACTGGAAATTTAATTGAATCGGTTGCTTATATTAAAGATTTATATAAAAGCTCTTTCCCAGGAAATCCGTTTGAATATTTCTTCCAGGATGATTATTTCGATATGCAGTATGCATCTGATAAACAGTTCGGTAAGGTATTTGGATTGTTTTCACTGTTAGCAATAATTGTAGCAAGCCTGGGTTTGTTCGGACTCACTACATACATAATATTAAAGCGTACAAAGGAGATTGCCATTAGAAAAATCCTGGGAGCAAGTATCCAAGGATTGGTTATTTTATTTTCCAAAGACTTCATAAGATTGATAGTTATTGCCAATCTGCTTGCTCTTCCTATAACATATATTTTCGTGAATAACTGGCTCAATAATTTTAAATTCAAAATTAATATTAACTGGATAATGTTTGTGCTCCCAATGATAGTACTCCTGATCATAGCCCTTGTCACAACCAGTATACAAACTATTAGGTCATCTTTTATTAATCCTGCGAATACGCTGAAATATGAATAATTCGGTTTTGGATTTGATTTCAACCACTTTCATATATAACCGTAACAAACGATTCAGAAGCTATTTTAATCCAATATTCTATAATTAATTTCTTGTCACAATTTCGATACACTTTTCCCCAAAATAGCCTTTCCATGTCTGAAATGAAGATTTATTAACTCCCCCCGGGTGCACGATAAAGCAGTCATGCGAGAACGCGAGACGCTTCATCGTGGTGAAGTGAACGACCAGAGAGAGTTCTACTTCACAGCTTTTCATTTGGCGATTCGTTGATTTATTTCAGACATTAAAGCCTTCCATCACATCCACTCCCATCCCCACACTCACACCCTATCTTGCAGGTTAAAGGACAGATAAATCTGGCCGAGTATCATTATTTATTTATCAGTTTTTAACTGGCCTTTCGACAGAATTTTTGAAGATCGTTAACAAAATATCTATCGATCCCGGATACAAGTGACTAACAGACTACCGTAATCAAACATGTGCAGCAGATAGGTCGTATGAAAAAAATGTTAAATATTAGCCGGGATTCAGACTAAAGAATATCCTTAAAATACTCCGCAGCCGCTTCCCAGTCCACCGTCTCATCCGGCGCTCTTCCCAGTTTGTCGTAAAGATTCCTGCGGGCCTTCTTGTCATCAATGGCAATCTTTGCCGCAAAATAGAGAACATCTTCGGCAACTTCGATAGGCACCACCACTACCCCGTCCCAGTCACAACCTACAATATCGCCCGGACGGACCATAACACCACCGCAGGCTACGGGGACTTCCACATCCATTAATTCAACGCGTCCGGGAATTATAGTCCGGCCGATCCCCCGGCAGGCAACAGGATTTTTCTGAAGAACGATCTCATCGGTATCCCTGGCAAAACCGTCTGTGACGATCCCGACGACGCCGTTAGCCTGCATACCCATAGAATTGTTCGAACCCCAATAACCGCATTCGCGGGCTCCATTCGTGGAGGTTACGATCACACATCCGGGCTTTGTGACAAGCTGGGCATGCGAACCTCCCGACTTAAACCATATGCTGTGCTGTAGCAGTGCGTCTTCCTTGCTGATCAGGGGCATACGCCGGTTCGTCGGAATCACACGCATGGTAACCGCCGGCCCCCAGAAACGCATTCCCATCCACAAAGGACGGATTGCCGGGTCTAATAATGTCAAATCGGCACGACCTACCGCATCGAGCCCGTCCGTCACGTCGGTAACCCTGAGAAATTTACTGAACTTCGCAGCAAGTGCATATGGATCCTTGTCTTGCATTAATTCAGGTTTGGCCTCATCCGACGATTGAAAAACCTGAGTGGCCCCAACCGAATTAATTACTCCCATACCAGCGGCGGTAGCTGCCGTTAGTTTCAGAAAGTCTCTCCGGGATGAGGTCCTGGGTGAGTTAGCCGCTTTTTGGATTTTAAGATTCTTTTTCATTTTATGATTTTTTCAAGGATTACTTAATATTAGAAAGATAATTAGAAAAATCGCATTTCAAAAAAGTTCCTTTTCGCTATTACTTAAATCATTTCATCAAAATATCTCCTAAATTAAAATTCTCTGCGGCGCCTGCTTTTGCAAGTACTTTGATATCTGAAATCGTTCAGAAAATTCCGAATATACTATTGGTAAAACACGTGGCAATGTTTATATTCAATACTTCAAGAAATAATAAAATGAAAAAAATAATATTTGTCGTCATTGCATTTGTTTTTATAACCGTATTGGAAAGCGGTTGCAAAACCATGGTTGCGCTAACGCCAGGCAAGGCCAATTCACCGGGACAAATGAAAAAGGCAACAGGGAGCAAATCGGCCAGACCCTTTGCGCCGGGGCAGCGGAAGAAGCAATCGGGAAACTGATTGGTCAGGTGCCCGTATGCTCAATTCGAAGCACTTTTACCGGATTGGCCATGGCCGCCCGGATAGTTCGTGAATAAATGACCACGAGGCGGTAAAATAAAAATAACGATATTCCATCGGCGTATTCCGCACTTTTTCCATATTATCAAATTCTTTAATTAATTTGAACCGGCGCTGTTTATAAAACCCGGATCGAAAATTTATACCGATGATAAACCTTTAACCATGTCAATGAAAATAAAAGCTCGCAGGATATTAACCATAAGCCTTACGATTCTTGTATTGCCAATACTATTGATCGCCCAGCCCGGAATCGTGAAACAGGTTAAACTCGAAAAATTTGAATTGCAGTCTTCGGCATTGATTGAAAATACCGGCAATGAAATATCATCCGGCAGATATCAACAAAAAGTATACTGGTTTCCGGTTAAAGTCCCCTGTACGGTATTGACCGGCCTGGTGGCCAACCGGGTATATCCTGATCCTTATACCGGCATGAACAACATGCTTATCCCCGATGCGTCGGATGAATTCAACAAGCAATATAACCTGGAACAGTACAGCCATATACCGGGGGAACCAAATCCGTGGAAGAAACCATACTGGTATCGCACAACATTTCAGGTACCGGCTACTGATCAGGGCCGGTTTTTCCAGCTTGTATTCAAGGGTATCAATTACAGGGCTGAAGTTTGGCTTAACGGTAAAATGATTGCCGACTCAACCAGGATGGCGGGGATGTTCGCAGAATATAACCTGGATGTTAGCGGCCAGATTGTTACAGGAGGAAAGAATGTACTGGCCGTGAAAATATTCCCGCTGGATTACCCCGGACTTCCTTCAGAAGAACAACTCAAGGCCCTCGGGGATTTCTTTGCCAACGGCGGTCCGACTGGCGATATTGGAAAAAATGTAACGATGCTGTGTTCTGTCGGCTGGGACTGGATCCCGCCGGTGAGGGACCGGAATATGGGCATCTGGCAACCGGTTTTCCTCCGGATTTCTGGAAAAGTCACCATCGATCACCCACGGATCATAACTGAGTTGCCAAATCTTCCTGATACAACACGGGCGAGGATGCTGATGGATCTCACGCTGACGAATCACCAGAATTCAACCGTAAGTGGAACGCTGTCTGTGGATATTACCCCGGAAAATTTTACAGGACACACGTTTAATTTTTCTCAGCCTGTTTCACTTGAGGCTGGGTCATCAAAGAAAATTGAACTCAGACCGGAAGCTATATCGCAGCTAAATTTAAAAAACCCGCGATTATGGTGGCCGAACGGATATGGGATCCCGAATCTATATAAGGCTAAGATCAGGTTTGAAGGACCTGATGGCGTTTCGGATGAAATTTCCGTCGTAACCGGAATAAGGACTGTGGATTCGAAGGCAGTGGAGGTTCCCGGCAAGGCAACGCGGAGGGATTTCTATGTGAATGGAAAAAGAATTCATATAACCGGCGGGGCATGGGTCCCCGATATGATGCTGAACCGGGATTCCGCGAGGTATGCACACGAATTGAAGCTCTGCCAGAAGGCCAATGCAAACCTTGTGAGGATATGGGGTGGAGGGATCACTCCGCCGGATATATTCTGGGACATCTGCGACAGGAACGGATTGCTGGTATGGTCCGATTTCTGGATCACAGGCGATACCCAGGGTGAGTTCAAGGGCTCGCCCGACTGGCCCCTGGAAAGCAAGGTATTCATTGACAATATGACGAGCACAATTTTGAGGATCAGGAACCATCCGAGCCTGTTGGTCTGGACAGGAGGCAATGAAGGTCATGCCAGAAAGGAACTTTACGATGCCATGAGAAATGGAATTATTGAGCTTGATGGCACCCGTCCATTCATTCCAAGCTCATCGGGTTTTGCCCGGTTACCGGAAGGTTGGAAAGGTTCATGGCCCGACGGGCTTGGAGGAGGGGTATTCAGCGGAGGCCCGTATGGATGGAGAGATCCCCATGATTATTATGACCGTGCCAACAATTCCAGGGACTGGGTCTTTAAAGATGAAACGGGAATTCCTTCCCAGCCTCCTTATAACACACTGCAAAAAATAATTCCCGACCTGGTTTGGGATAAATCATTACCCTTTCCGCTTAACCATACCTGGGGATATCACGATGCGGCGACAGGCAACGGGAGATATGATTTGTATTTCAAGGAAACGAGTACACGATATGGCGAATTCAGAAGTATGGAGGATTTTTCGAACAAGGCGCAGTTGATGAATGCCGTTGGTTACCAGGGTATATTCGAAGCCGCAGGACATAAGCTTAACGATATCGGCGGTGTGATGCTCTGGAAACTGAATGCCGCATTCCCCAGCATTGTCTGGCAGATCTACGACTGGTACCTGATGCCCAATGCCGGATATTATTTCATGCAGAATGCCTGTGAACCGGTGCATGTACAGTTCAATTATGATGATTCTGCCGTTGCGGCGATCAACAGGACTTATGCGGTAAAACCAAACCTGTCTGCTACAGCTGTAGCGTATGATCTGAACGGCAAATTATTATTCCAGAAATCGGCAGAAGTCAGCCTGGGCGCTACGGATGTAAAGGAAGTGATTTCATTATCCAAATCAATTTCAGGGATCAAGGACGTTACAATTATCATATTGAACCTGAAGGACGGGCAAGGCAGGATGGTTTCACATAATACATACTGGCTTGCTCCTTCAAATGATTTTACAGCCTTGAATGAAATGACCGAAACGGATGTGGAGGTGAAATTAACCGGAACATCAGGAAATGATATTGAAAGGAAATGGGACCTGAACATCACCAACAATTCCAAACAGGTTGCATTTTTCATCCGCCCCCAGATAATGCAGGATGGTGAAGAGATCATGCCGAGTTTCTGGTCGGGCGGATATATTACCCTCGCTCCTTCCGAATCGATGGCTTTATCGGTGAGCGTACCGGCAGGGTTGGTGGATGCGGAAAAAGGGATGATCAGGGTGAGCGGGTGGAATGTTGTTGGAAAAGAGATGCCTTTAAATTTAAAATAGTTTGGATGTAGGGACGACATTGGAGGCTTATAGGAATTGGTCCTGGATACTGGTTGCTGGTTTCTGGTTACTGGTTGCTGGTTGCAGGTTGACTTCGATTTTGCCAACTGCCATTTGCCAACTTGTTGCCGGTTACTCGTTAATTTCTGATTCATTAAAAGCTATGGTTTACTTACTTTTTGTTACAAGTTGCAGGTTCAAGGTACCATCGGTATTCTTATGACTTCGATTTTGCCAACTGCCATTTGCCAACTTGTTGTCGGTTACTCATTAATTTCTGATTCATTAAAAGCTATGGTTTACTCACTTTTTGTTACAAGTTGCAGGTTCCAGGTTCCATCGTTATTCTTTTGGACATCGATTTTGCCAACTGCCATTTGCCAACTTGTTGCCGGTTACTCGTTAATTTCTGATTCAATAAAAGCTATGGTTTACTTACTTTTTGTTACAAGTTGCAGGTTCCAGGTTCCATCGGTATTCTTATGGACATCGATTTTGCCAACTGCCAACTGCAGGATGACCACTGGTCCCTAAATTGTATTTCAAAAGTAAGTCTTAGATTTTCTTTTATATTTTCCTTATCTTTAAATTGAAAAGGCATTGGTTGAAATGACCTTAATACCGTAGTTTTCAAGAATTTTTTGATAAAACCCGAACACCATGAAAAAAATATTACTACTGCTGTTCCTGGCCATTTTCGGTTTCCAGGCAAGTTCCCAGGCAAAGCTCGACAGTCTGCTCCCTGTAAGGGGGATCTGCATGTCGGCGCCGAAACCCGACAGCCTCCAGTATTTTCTTGATTTTGTGAAGAATGAACTTGTACCGTGGAACGTCAATACTATTGTTCTGAGGATAGGGTATAATTACCAATTTAAATCTCATCCAGAACTGATAGGAAATAATCCCCTGTCGAAGGGAGAAGTCAATAAAATTGTCAAACTCTGCCAGGCAAACGGAATCCGGCTCATTCCGCAGATCAACATGTTTGGTCACCAGTCGGGGAGAAACAGGCTGGGTAATCTGCTCAATGCCTATCCTCAGTTTGATGAAACCCCGAATATCAAGATGCCGGAAGAATATGTGTGGCCCAATCCTGATTTTCTGTACGCCAAAAGTTATTGTCCCCTGCACCCAGACCTGCACAGGGTGACATTTGCGGTGATCGATGAGATTGTAAAGGCCTTTAAAGCGGATGCATTCCATGCAGGCATGGATGAAATATTTTATATGGGCGAGGATCAGTGTCCGCGTTGTTCCGGGCGCGACAAAGCTGAACTTTTTGCGGGTGAGGTAACGGCCATCCGCGACCATCTCGCCAAAAACGGAATTGAATTATGGATCTGGTCCGATCGACTGATTGACGGAAAGGCTACGGGAATAGGGATTTGGGAAGCGAGTTACAATAACACTTACCGGGCTATTGATATGATCCCCAAAGACGTTGTGATGAACGACTGGCATTACGAACGTGCCGATCCGACGGCCGCCTATTTTGCCCTGAAAGGATTTAAGGTGATCACCTGCCCGTGGAGATTCCCCGATGTGACGAAGGTCCAGCTCCAGATGATGCTCGATTTCAGGAAATATGCTACCAAACAGGTAAAGGACAATTACCAGGGGATGATGCAGACCATCTGGACGAGTTCGGAAAACTTCATTAACCAGTTTTACGGGAGAAAGCCGGTGGATTCCGGCAGGCGCGGCGGGAACTGGGTAGAGACAACCAAGACCCTCTTTGAAGAAATAAACAAGCTGGATACCAGGTAGTCGCCGATCAATGAAAAGCCGGAAGATCAGCAGGCGGGGATTTTTGCAAAAATCAGGAACAGTTATCGCTGGAATCGGATTGAGCCGTGGTTTTCATCCATTTCGCCAAACGAAAAATACGGACGGTAAGGGCCCGTATGATTATATCATTGTTGAAGGCCACAGGGATATATGGGAATTTAATGACCGGTTCGCCCTTCGGGAAGATTCCCAGAATTCTCCGCTCAGGGATTTTATCCTTCCCCGGCTGCTGGAAGGCGGTGTTGATGTCGTGATCATGCCGGCGGGCGGGGATTCGGTTGATGAAAGAGGCGGAAGCGATTATCTGTTGAAGGGAAGCATGCAGGTTACGGATATGCTGTTAACGGAGATTGAAAAGTGCGGGGGAAATGCTTCCATCATCAGGACGAGAAACGATATTCCGGTTAAGCCCGATAAAAATCATGTAAGTTTTTTCCTCGACCTGGAAGGGGGAGGATCCATCGAAATCGATCCCGAACCGGGGGATCATCCGGACAGGAGGCTGGCCTTGCTCAGGAATTTTTTCCGGCTGGGGATCCGCGGCATGCAGCTTACTCATAACGGCCGTAATCAGTTAGGCGATGGGATTGCTGAAGGGAAAATGGGAGGAAAGCTGTCGAAGTTCGGCGTGGAAGTGGTGAAAGAGATGAACAGGCTTGGTATGATGATCGGCGTGTCCCATCTTTCTGCGAATGGAATTTTTCATGCGGCTGAAATTTCCACGAAACCCATAGTATCCACGCATACTAATCTCCAGAAATTTATCAATACGCCCCGGCAACACAGCGATGCCGAGGCTAAGGCAATTTCCGGAACTGGAGGAATCGTGGGTATCCGGTATATTGTCCATGAAACATCCTACGAAATGCTGGCTGATGAAATTGACTATATGGCCAGCCTGATCGGGGTGGAACACATCGGGATTGGATGGCTGGGGCATGATGCGGGTCATCCCGATCCCGGGAATGTACCGGGATATTCAAATGAGCTGATACCAGGTGAAGTTGAGGGGCAAACGATGTATCAGCATTGGGAAAATTTTATCCGAATCCTGGAAAA
>DATDPY010000348.1:0-9623 GCA_035292565.1 Cyclobacteriaceae bacterium
ATTTGAAGGTATTGGAGGGTGGGAAATCCCTGGTGCTGAAGTATATCCGACAACTCCATCGGCACACCGGGAAGATGCTACATGTGTAAAATGTCATATGTATAATTTCAACCATGAATTTGAACCCAGCCTGGATGCATGCAATACATGTCATGACAATGTAACTTCATTTGACGTAAATGGCGTGCAGACAAGCATTTCCAACAAACTGGAAATATTACATGAAAAATTGGTCGATGCGAATATGATTGACGGAACAACCGGTTCTTACATAGCAGGTAAATTTCCCACCAAGTATGTTGGTGCGCTGTACAATTATAAAATTGTACATTACGACAAAAGCCATGGAGTTCACAATCCAAAGTATATTGAGGCATTATTAGATAATTCGATTGATGTGTTTAATTAGTTAGTCAAAGTGAAGTCTTTTCTGAAAGCCCCGAATGGGGCTTTTTTTATTGGTGATTGACTGGCCCGTACTGGCTTTAGCGGAGTGAGGGGATGATTTATGACACAAGATGGTAAATATATAAGCCGGCCATATTATCGAAACGTGCCGTTCTGGCCTCAGACTTCTGACCGCTGACCTCGGTTTATGGAAATATTTTATAACGGGTGGATTAAATTTTCGGGTGATTAAAGTTGGGTTAATTTATGCGGATATGCGATGTTTGATGAGTGCGTATCGAATATTGCAAATCGCATATTGCATAATATAAACATCCTCTCTAAACGGGAATCATGATTCGTTTAGTGAAATTATAACTGGTGGAGCTGGATTAAATCCCCCTGAAACGAAATCTTTTAAAATGAGAAATCTCTTGCCAAATGGAGAATTAAAGGAGGTTGTGTTCCCGACTCAAGCCGCTGATTGAATTTCCAAATTTATGAGTTATGCACAACCCCCTTTAAGAGGCAACCTGGCATACAATATGAATTCCGTTACAAGGGGGACTTATAAATTCACTAAGAGTGATAAATCCTAACAAATTTCACTGCCTTCCATAAACAGGAATGGGAAGCTGGTCAATGAAATAAACAAAGGATAATCGTTGGAAAAGAATCGATCTCTTCCAAAACTACCATCTCCTGGCAAACATCTTCTCATTAAACTCGCAAATCGAATTACGAACATCGAACATAACAAATTATGCGATGGGCGATATGAAGTTATGATATATTTCAGGGACGAGGTGTGATGTTCGATGTTCGATGTTCGATGTTCGATATCGGCGCTGAAACTGCTTGAAATATTTCAAGGGCGAATTCAATTATAGAGGTAGCGGTGGCAATCGGAGCACAAACTCTTTTCCCAGCCTTTTTTAAGTTTTTTGGGATGAATGAAATCCATGGCTGAATCAAGCGGGGCGTATACTTCCTCTCCCGATTTGCCCTCAAAGACGATGGTATGGCATAAATTGCAGTCTCTGGAAATCACCTTGCCGCTTTCGCTTACATGGTTATCGTCGTGGCAGCGAAAACAGCCCTCATAAGTTTTATGGCCAATGTGGTCGGGATAGGCATCCCAGCTTACACCCATTTCGGGAAACATATTATTGTCGAAACCCTTCAGGATTCCATCGATCGAAGCCTGGATGTCCGGTTCCCTGGTCAGGAAAACTTCAGGGTGCTCGTCTTTGTAATAATTCAGGATATTTTCCCTGATCGACATGCGTGCAGTATCGGTGCTGGTGAATGGATTTATGAAGTTATCCATTGCCGCCTTTTTTATGTATGGCAGATCTTTCGCAATTTCACCGTTGGTCAGTCCGTCATCAAGAAATTCCATCGGGGTATAATAGTGATGGGATGGCCGCGTATGGCAATCCATACAGTCCATTTCCCTGGCCGCGGCATTTTTTATCGAATCCTCGCTTAAGGGTTCTTCGGTTTCCTGGAATATAATTACCTCGCCTGTTTTACGATTTGTATATTTTACCCACGGAATTTCCTCCCTGTCGGCCGACCTGGGGATATAATCTACCTGGACATCGGGATTAATATGCCAGTGGATGCCTTCCGATAAACCGAGGGCGCTCACCTGGGGACCGATTTTCATTTGCAGGGATATATTCCATTCCGTATTTGCACTGTCGGTAAGGTAATGCTTTGTATTTCTGAGTTGACGCGAATAGAATTTCTGCGGCCAGTGGCATTCTTCGCAGGTTTCCCTTGCCGGTCTCAGATCGGTGATCGGAGTCGGAATGGGCCGGTCGAAGGTATTCGTAAGGACGGCATAAACCTGCCTCAGTCCTGAAAGCTTTGATCTCACATACCATGTTGCCCCGGTGCCGACGTGGCAATCGACGCAAGCCACTCTGGCGTGGGGAGAATTTTTGTAGGCCGTATATTCGGGCTTCATGACTTCATGGCAGACCGTACCGCAGAATTCCACGGATTCGGTATAATGAAATGCCTCATAGCTCCCTACGCCTGATAACAGGAGGAATACAAGCGTCCCAACCCCGAAGATCAGGATGGCATTCCTGTACCTTGTAATATTCAGATCAATGACCGGCCACCTATCTTTCAGGTACTCCTTTTCTTTCCGCCGGCCGGTTACTTCGATTAGCATACCCAGGGGGATCAGGAGCAGGCCGATGATCAGGAAAACAGGTATGATTATGTATATAAACAATCCCAGGTATACATTGCTCTTTTCCCAGAAAAATGCAATAGTGAAGAGGAAACCTATCATCAACAGGCTGACCGTGGCGACCGTCGTACCGATGAATGAAAGGGTATTGTAATAAGAGCGGGGAAGCTTCATCGTTTCAGCGTTTTTTTAATCAGTATTAGGTTGAAAATCAGATTTTTATAAAGATGATCCAAAAATTCCCGAATAATTATGATTATTGTCATTTGAAAAGAAAAAATCCGACCCGCAGGTTATTTTATTTCACCGGTTTTCTTTTTTATCCGCTTGGTATAGTACAAGGAAATTCCAAGGGTTATGGCGGCAAAAAACAAAAATGCAATTACCCGGTTCCCTATATCCATTTTAGCCATATCCACAAGAAGCAGGTGTATGCCGGTTAATAAGATGGTTGCAATTCCCATGTACCTGTATTTAATATTACCCAGGAGAACACTCATGATAAAATAGAATACCGCAGCTATCGTCCATGACAGGGTGACCAGGTGACCGGGAAGCGCATGATTCAAGCTGAATAAAACCATGATAAATCCCGAAACTAGGTAAACATTCCTCATAAAATCGGTTTTAAGAACCAGCCTTTCCTTTTTCCAGTTTAGTATCCGGGCTGTGGCCAGAGCAACAAAAGCGAACATAAAATTAACCTCATTGACGGGAGGTGTCGAAACCAGGTATGCTGTCAGAATCGACAGGTATAATAAGGTATTAACCATAACAATGATTTTTGACCGGTACCATAGGGCCAGGGAAACGACCAACAGGCTTTGAAGTGTTAACAGCAAAAAAGCGTCAGGGAATGTTGCATACCCGTAAATTGCACCGCTCAGCGACATGAATCCAAAACAAGCATAGAGGGAAGGCATAAAGATGCTTTCCGTTTTGCGTTTGAGGACTACGGAATAACTGAGCGACATAATTGAAATCAATCCGAATATCCAGGTATAATTACCCGTGTAAAAGATCCCGATCTCAAGGAGCACCAGGAGAGTGAAAATAAAAAGGTTAATAAAAGATATCGAACCGCTTACATGGGCCGGCCCAGGCTTTCTCACCGGTAAAACGATACTCAGTGAAAATGCAGTCGCATATCCGAAAAGATGCAGGATTCCGCTATTGGGACCGGAAACCGCCTGAAGCGGGTGGCCCATCAGGGGGTTATTGAGCAGCCACAGCAGGTGTGAAAAATACACAAAAAATATCCCGACGATCATCAGCCGCCACCAGCCAAACCTGGAATACAAGGTAAGTGTTAAAACGGAGCCGATACCGATGATGGTAAGTGTTAACCATGCTGAATCATTGATCAAAGCTGTGAGAAGCAGGAGCATCACACTTACGACCGCGAAAAATTCGGAATTTTTACGGATAGCGTAGTATACCTGTACTGCGATTACGGACATGGTCATGATCAGCACGACAGGGCGATACGGAATAATAGGCTCCGGAGTAAAAAAATAGAGCCTTATGGTATTATAATAGAGCAATAGCAGTCCGCATATGGTAAGTAATGACATCATATGAGGAAATGCCCGTCGCAAAAAGAACGATAGGAGAAACACGGAGAAGGCGGCCGTATACCCGACAATACTTGAAATTTCGGCATAACCCCGGTTCCTGATCCATGCCATAAAGAAAATAATGCCGAGTAAAAATACAATACTGCTTAGCCACGCAAGTCCATATTCCATCACATTGGCTTCAATGGCTTGATTGTCGCTTTCACGGGGCTTTAGCGCTCCGGTATCCTGAAGATCTTCGCCCATCGCATAAGGAGCAAGTCCCTCGCGCCGAAGGATTGACTCTATATTCCTGATCCGTAATTCCAGGGATTCCAGTTTTTCTGATAAAGTCAGAATTGAATAAGCTTTGCTATTTTCTGGCATAAATAAAATGCTTAAAAAATCTCTGCCTTTAAAAAGTCGGTGAAATCAGGTAAAATGCGGCAATTGAATAATATGATTCCGTATTCGGTATAATATAAGCCTTATTTATTGATTTTCAATCATTTTTTACAATATTTTAAAAGGATACTGGCTTATGTTAAGCGGGAAAATAATTCCTAATTGCGAATTAATGACCGACTTAGATTAAATCCGAAAATGGACACCGGGCCGGATCCGGCGTATTCATCTGAAATCCGGTCAAATATTACCATTATTCGCGAATTGATTCATTAAAATCAATCATCATTCATTTATTTATTGTAAAATTCTTTTGAATTAAAAAAAATCATGCTAAATTATATATTCCAAAGCAGGGGAAAATTTTAGCAATTTTTCCCGGGATTTTTTAAGTGCATTTATCGAAAATATTTTTTGAATGGAAAAGCATAATTCAAGCCTCTCTGAGCGAAGGAATTTTCTAAAATTATTCGCCGCCGGTGGGATCGGGGCGATTGCCCTGAAGAATATCCTGTCATTCTTCAACGTAAAATTCGAATCCGGTGAAAAAATTACGGCACTTACTCCCGATGGAAAGTTGGTGAGCGTATTAAAATCGCAGGTCGAAACACATGTACATCATCCTGTCACCCAAAAAGTGGCGCGGGAAGGCATCCCTGGTAAAAAGTTTGTTTTGGTGGTCGACCTTGCGCGGTGCCGCAATGCCCGCAAATGCATTGAGGCGTGTGAAGAGCACCATCACCTTACGCCAGACCGTCCGTTCATCAAGGTATTGAAGGTGCAGGATAATCCGCGGTCATCACCCTACTGGATGCCAAAGAAATGTTTTCAATGCGACAACCCTCCGTGTGTGAAGGTATGTCCCGTTGGGGCAACATTTAAACGAAGCGATAATATCGTCCTGATCGACAACGAACGATGCATCGGGTGCAGGTTTTGCATGGCTGCGTGTCCATACTCGGCCCGGGTATTCAACTGGGGTGAGCCAAAACCAGTCGAAAATTACCACGAACCCTATTCTCCTGAAACAAGCGTGCCCAGCCGCAAAGGAACAGTTGAAAAATGTGATTTCTGCCCTGATATGTTGCGCGAAAATAAGCTTCCTCCATGCATCACTTCATGCCCAAATGGTGTGCTCTTTTTCGGCAATGCCCTCGAAGATAGTGTTACCAATGGTTCTGAAACCTTCAGGCTAAGCAAGCTCCTCCGCGATAAGGCAGGGTACCGGTATATGGATGATCTTGGCACACAGCCCAATGTCTACTACCTGCCGCCTGTCGACAGGCTTTTCCCATTCAAGGAGGGGGACCAGCCAAACTCTTAATTATTTTTTAAAATGGATAATATAATAACAAAACTGGAAAATATCGGCGTACCCGTTAAGGACGACGATCGTATTGAGAATGACCTGATGAAACACATTGGCGCCCCTGGCAGAGGCATTAAATTTTGGGTGTTTGTTTTACTGATCGTTATCCTCATCGGGGCTTTTGCCTATTACCGGCAGCTCCGGTACGGATTGATTGTAACGGCCATGCGCGATTATACATCCTGGGGCATCTATATTTCGAATTTCGTTTTTTTTGTAGCCGTAAGCCTGGTCGGCTCCCTGGTAAGCTCGATATTAAGATTGTCGAAAGCCACCTGGGCGATCCCGCTCAACAGGATATCGGAGATTATTGCTGTAGCTGCCATAATCTGTGCCAGCGTAACCATCATCATCGACATGGGACGCCCGGACAGGTTTTTTAATATATTCATTTACGGAAGGATACAATCGCCAATCATCTGGGATGTGATCATTATCGGTACGTACCTCGTCATCAGTTTGCTTTTATTATTTGTTTCATTACTGCCGGATATTGCCGCCTGCCGCGATAAGCTCAGGGATATCCCGAAATGGCAGAGAAGATTTTATACATATTTTGCTTTTAACTGGAAGAATAAACCCGTGCAGTTCGAATCCTTGAAAAAAATCACAGCCATTCTGGGGATCATGGTAATTCCTGTTGCTTTTGCCATCCATACGATCACCTCCTGGTTATTCGCCACAACCTGGCGTCCGGGCTGGGACAGCACAAACCTTGGCCCATATTTTGTTTCAGGAGCATTTATGGTTGGAACCGCAATAATCATCGTGGCCATGTATTTTATTAGAAAGTATTTAAAATTAAATGAATATATCACCGACCGACATTTCGACAATATGAGCAAACTGTTGGTCCTCCTGTCGCTGGTCTATTTATATTTCAACATTAATGAATACCTGGGGCCTTCTTTCAAAATGGTAGGTGTCGAAGGCGAACATATTACCGAATTGTTTTTAGGATCATACGCACCCTTGTACTGGTTTGTTCAGATCGTCGGCTTAATATTGCCCATCATCATCCTGGTTATTACGCCCCTCCGCAAACCGTTACCCGCCCTGATCGTTTCGTTCCTCGTCATCATCGGCGCGTGGTTAAAGCGGTTTTTAATTGTAATCCCCTCGCTCCAGCACCCTTATCTGCCAATCCAGGACGTTGATGAGTCCTATTTGCATTATAACCCGACCTGGGAAGAATGGGCTATTACGGCTGCTACATTTGCCGGGGCATTACTTATTGTAACCATACTGATAAAAATTTTCCCCGTTCTTCCTATTTGGGAAATCAAGGAAGAACGGAAGGCATACAAGCCTGAATTTAAATAATTTTCTTAATGCAATCTGACATGAATACGATCAAATTCTGCATGTTCCTGGCCTGCCTGGCGGTTTTCATATCCTTGAAAGCTCAAGCAGAGAACATTCCCGCGACCATCGAAATCAAATTGTCTGAGGAAGATGGTAAAAAAAATATAACTGCGACTGCATATGAATCGGCCGGCGACAGCATCTCCGGGAATCCAATCCCGGAAATCGATTTGTATTTTTACGTGGAACGTTCATTCAGCCTTTTGCCTATCGGGGATGTATTCAATACGACAGATGAAAACGGTGAAGTAACCGTGGAATTTCCCGCCGATCTTCCTGGGGATACAGCGGGAAACGTAAGAATTATCGTCAAAATACAGGATTCCGATACTTATATGAATACCGAAGTTGCTAAAACCATCAACTGGGGCATTCCATTGAACTCCATCAAAACCGGTAATGGAAGGTCTTTATGGGCCGCTGGAGCAAACGCGCCGATCACCTTATTGCTGTTGGTCAATAGTCTTATCGCTGCAGCGTGGGGACTGATCTTCTTTATCCTCTTTAAGATTTATAAGATAAGCAAAATGTGAATTCAATCAACATCCGAAAGGATCATAAACTAAACAAAAAATCTTACGAAAAATGGAATTCTGATAATTACGGCTCTCTTATCATCGGTGATCCTGATATCGATGACCCGGAATATTAGCCAGGACGACAAATGGCAGGTCCCGGAGAAATATGTAAAAATGAAAAACCCCTTTGCTGTAAATCCTGATCCTGATCAGGCAGGAAAAAGGCTTTATGCCATTCATTGCAAGTCATGTCATGGAACAAAAGGTAAAGGTGACGGGACTAAGGCAGCGGAATTGAAAACAAAAATCCCTGATTTTTCAGCGCCTGGTTTTAAAAGCGAGTCTGATGGTTCGGTCTATTACAAGACTGTTTTCGGAAGGGATGAGATGCCGAATTTCGAGAAAAAAATTACAACCGAGGAAGACCGTTGGCTGCTGGTGAATTTTATCAAGAAATTATAATGTCGTGAACAGGCCCCGCGGCTGTTTATGATGCAAAAAGAAAGGGGGAAAATATCTCCCCCCTTCTGAAAAAGAGTGAATCAAAAGATCTTTATTTCAATGACCTGATAAAATTGATCACCATCCACCTATCTTCTTCCGATGGGATCTTTTTTTCGAAGTTCGGCATTTCGTCTTTCCCGATAATGCTCTTATAATAGAGCGCCCCGTCAGTCTGCGATTGTACTTCGGTGCTCGTAAAATCCCTCAATTCGGCCTCGAGTTGTGCAGCTTTCGTGCCGTCGCCTAAACCTTCTTTTCCATGACAGGAAGCACAATGTGTTTTGAAAAGGTTTTTCCCAATGCCTTCGGGATCGCCTTTGCCAGCATAGGGATTTTTCATTGCTTTATATTTTTCCGGTACGACCCAGTCGTCGAGTGTTTTATCCGGATACGTGAATGATAAGACTGCTATTCCGAGAAATATTACTAAAAATCCGCCCGGGAATAGTTTAAAAATCGATTTCATAATTTCCTCCGTTTTTATTATGGTTACAATTATAAACTGCAAAATTCCTGCCAAAATAATAAAATATTAGCCGGCAATTGGTTCCTCATGAGCCTTTTTCACTTTTATCAATTTGACAACAGCCAGGAAGAAATGGAACCAGGCTGCAGACAGAACGATAAACACTGAAAATATCATCCATAACGGGGCCTCATTCGACCATAATTGCCTGGGCAGGGGCTCAACGGCATATGAAACCTTTGTACCCCATTGGATTTCACTGATGGACGAAACGGTCCCATAAAATTCGTTGTCTTCAAGCCTGGCTATAATTTTCAGTGTCCCGAGCGAGTCACCCGGCAGATCATCCGGAAACTCAATGGTCCCGATTCCCTCGGAATCAGTCTGGATATTATCAACCGGGAGCAAGCTGAACAACCTGTCGACTCCCACAGTGATGTCAAGTCCTTCAACGGGGATCTTCGCCCCGGAAAGATTTGTCTCATAAGCTTTGAGGGCAACTGTTTTAATCGAATCAATAACTTCGGGGATGATCTCTATCGTAAGGTCTTTAAAAGTAATTTCTGCAGAAGCGGATGTAAGGGAATCATTTCCGGGGAATTCCGCGGTTATGGTAATAAATCCATCTTCATCAGCCGGAAAATGATACCCTTTCTCAACGATGAGTTCTGCCAGGCCGTCGCTGCCCGTATAAAGTTCTGCAAGGATTCGGATAGAGTCATTTGTAAAGACCCCTAAATCAATATTGGCATTACCCGGTTTAACAGTATTTTTTCCCCTGCCGGCTGTAAGATCAATTATTAATTTCCTGTCACCATTGAAAAGTTTCTCGACGGAAATGCTT
>DATDPY010000349.1:0-8864 GCA_035292565.1 Cyclobacteriaceae bacterium
ACCTGCATGGCACAGGATGGTCGGGCCGCCCCCGGAAAAGATATATCCTGTAAGCGCCATACCCGATGAAATCAAACAGGGAAGCCATGCAGTCATTAGAAATGAAACCATGGTATTTGAACTTTACAGTCCTTCAAATGCTACGCTCACTTTTAAACATGCAGTTACCGTATTTGATGAAAGCGGGGATGATTATAATCTGATGGTCGTGCCGTATAATAAATCAACCAGGGTAGTCCGGTTCGATGGGAAGATATTCAACAGTGAAGGAACCGAAATTGATAAACTCAAGTCTTCCGAAGTCAGAGATAATTCCGCGATCAGTGGATTCTCGCTTTATGACGATGAACGCGTCCGGTATGCACGGATGGTTGCACCTACCTATCCATATACTGTTGAATATGAATTTGAAATCGTTTTCACCGGACTGATCACCTACCCGTCATGGTCGCCTGTGGATGACGAAATGGTGGGTATTGAGAATTCTGAATTCATCTTTAAAGCTCCGAAGGATATGGAAATTAGATACCGTGAATTTAATCTTCCATCACCGGTTTCCATAAATGCAGAAGGAAACGGGATTATCTACCGCTGGGAACTCAGGAATCAGAAGCCGGTCCGGTTCGAAGAATATATGCCGCCTCATCATGAAATTTTTCCTGTGGTATATATGGCTCCGGTGAAATTCTCGATGGATGGCTTTTCCGGCGATTTATCATCATGGAAAGAATTCGGTACATGGATTTACAAGCTGAATTTGGAAAGGGATTCCGTCCCACCAACTGCTTTCCAAAAGATTAACGACCTCGTGAGTAATATCAAAGATCAAAAAGATAAAATAAAGAGGATTTATAAATACCTGCAGGAAAATACAAGGTACGTAAGTGTCCAGCTAGGAATAGGCGGATACAGAGCTTTTGACGCGTTGTACGTCGATGAACATGGATATGGCGACTGCAAGGCCCTGGTCAATTATATGCATGCCCTGCTTAAATGTGTGCAGATTCCTTCATTCAGCGCCCTGGTAAATGCCGGCGCCAATAAGAATGATATCGTTACAGATTTTCCTTCCCAGCAGTTTAATCATGTAATATTATGCGTACCCAATTCAGGAGATACTGTCTGGTTGGAATGTACCAGCCAGAATGTGCCTTTCGGTTTCCTGGGGGAATTCACGGGAAACAGACATGTGCTGTTGATCACCCAGAATGGGGGCACCCTAATTAAATCTCCGGCTTATCCCAAGGAAATCAATACTCAGGTAAGAAATGGAAAAGTTGAAATCAACCCGGAAGGTTCCGCTGCTGCAACAATTGCCACAGAGCTCAAAGGTCTTCAGTATGATCAGGCCAGGGCTTATTTATATGCCGACAGGGAAACACAGAAAAAATGGCTTTACAGTCAAATCAATATTCCCGACTTTGAGCTGAAGGATTTTAGTTTTTCCGAACAAAAAGATCCTGAGCCGGCGATATCTGAAACACTGGAAATTAGTTTGGCGAGGTACGTGACAACCAGCGGTAAAAGGATTTTTTTCCAGCCGAACCTTATGAACCAGATAATGTATACATCCGCTGTCCTGGATTCCCGGCTTTATGATTTTAATTTTACCTGGCCGTATATTGATGTTGACAGTATAGCATTCATTTTGCCGGCCGATTTTCACCTCGAATTTATCCCGGATCCGGTAGAAATTACATGTCAGTTCGGAACATATTCGGCCCGGATAATCCCAATGGAAAATAAGATCCTGTATATCAGAGCTATCGAACGAAACCAGGGCAGATATCCCAAAGAGGCCTATCCTGAATACAGGGAATTTGTCAGGAAGATCAACTCAGCCGATAAAATGAAACTTGTTCTCGTTAAAACTACCTGATCGGATAAGGGCATTATTATCGAAGTTTAAAGTAATTTTACTTATCTGAGAAATCTTTATTCAGATGAGATACCTGATATTCATATTTATCATGTCCCTGATCCCGGCATTATCATCCGCACAGGATTCCGACAGCGCCAGGTTCAGCTTCGATAAGGTTAAACATGACTTCGGCGATATCTTCCAGGGGAAGACGTCTGAAACTGTTTTTTCATTTACCAATACGGGTAAGCTGCCGCTGATCATTTCGAACATATTCACAACCTGCGGATGCACGGCGCCGACCTGGCCCAGGGAACCTGTTCCCCCCAATGGCAAGGGTGAAATTAAAATAGCCTTCAATTCAACCGGTAAGATCGGCATACAGAATAAGGTTGTCACCATCATGTCGGATGCGGCAGGCGGTCCGTTTTACCTCAAAATTTCTGCAAATATCTTGCCCTCAAAATTAAATTGAACCATACGGCAGCCGGCCTTCCGAATTTATGTTATTGATCCCGGAATTTCGTATTCAATCCATGATGGGATTTCTTTCGCCGAAAATAGCCGTGCCAATCCTTACCATATTGCTCCCTTCTTCGATAGCCAGTTCATAATCACCGCTCATCCCCATGCTCAGGACCTCGATTGAAATATTTTCCGGAAGCGTTACCTCCCGGATGCGTTCGAAAAGGATTTTTAAATTCCTGAATTCCCTTCTCACTTTTTCCTTGTCATCGGTCAGGGTGGCCATCCCCATTAATCCTTTGATCAGGACATGTTTTAATTCCGGGATCCCGGGCAACTTCAGGAGATTGAAAAGTTCATCATGGCTGAAACCGAATTTCGTTTCCTCTGCTGCGATATGAACCTGCAGAAGACAGGGTATGATCCGGCCTGCATTCGTTGCTTGTTTATTAATTTCATTCAGGAGCTTAAGGCTGTCAATGGAATGGATCATGCCGATAAACGGCGCAATGGCCTTTACTTTATTGGATTGCAAATGGCCCACCATATGCCACCGGATATCACCCGGCAAGTCATTGTATTTGATAATTAACTCCTGTACTCTGTTCTCTCCGAAGTCCCTCTGCCCCGCTTGATAAGCTTCAAGAATCTCCCGCGTGCTTTTATTTTTGGAGATGGCGACAAGCGTGCAATTCTTTGCCGATGTGATCTTCACAAGCTGACGGATATTTTCTCCGATGTTCATAAGAAAAATTAACTTACAGCAAGTTTAAGCCCTGAATATCGCGATTATTTGTTGATCTCTTTATCTTCGGTCAGGGGTTTTAAATTTAAGGGGATTCCCGGCTTATCCGTGGTGGATTCTTCTTCAATGTAATCTATGATCCTCTTGCGCACATCGCTGGAAGAAAGGTTGTGATCGATGATCCCGTTCCTGGCAATTGAAATCTGCCCGGTTTCCTCTGATACTACAACCACAAGGGTGTCGGTGGCCTCACTCATCCCGATTCCCGCTCTGTGGCGTAATCCAAATTGGGCAGGCAAGTCGGTCTTTTCTGATATCGGGAGCACGACGCGGGCCGCCTTAACCCTGTTTCTGAAAATGATCACTGCTCCATCATGCAAGGGGCCGTACTTGTTAAAAATGGATATGAGCAATCTCTTTGAAACCTTTGCATCCAGCGCATCCCCGGATTCTGCATAGAACTTCAGGGCTGAATCCCTCGATATCACAACGATGGCTCCCATGTTCGACGCTCCAAGGGCTACAATGGCGTCAAGCACGGCATTTACATCAAGATCCTCATCTCCTTCGTGACGAAAGAAACTTCCAATGATGCCTTCGCTGTTCAGGAATGTACTCCTCCCCAGTACCTGCAGAAATTTTCTGAATTCCTGTTGGAACAGGATGATCACAGCGATCACGCCAACACCCATGAACTGGCCAAGGATGGCCGATAGTAATTCCATGTCGAAGGCCCGGACAATCAGGTAAATTACATAAAGCAGAAGGAAGCCCAGGAATATTCTTACGGCAACGCTTCCCCTGATCAGCTTATAAACCTGGTAGAGAAGAAAACTTACGGCACCTATGTCGAAAAAATCAACCAGGCGAAGCTCCAGAAAACCGATTTGAATCCCAAAAATCACGATAAGTAAGTGTTCGTCAAACGGATGACCTCTTTTGCGGCTTTAACATCATGGACCCTCAAAATGGATGCCTGGTTGAGCACGGCTATGGTGTTTAAAACCGTAGACCCGTTTAAGGCATCTTTAGGTTCAATTTGCAAAGTCTTATAAATTAACGATTTTCTTGATACGCCTATTACCAAAGGAAGCTCAAAAATCCGAAAATAGGGGAGGTTTTTCAATATTTCAAAATTCTGACTGACGGTTTTGGCAAAGCCGATGCCGGGATCCAGGAGGGTGTCGGCAATTCCGGCCGATCTCAGAATATTTATCCTTGCGCTGAAATAATATGCAATTTCCCCGATCAGGTCCTGATAATCCGTAAGTCCCTTCATCGTTGCCGGCGTCCCGCGTGTATGCATTAATACATAAGGCACCTTGCACCGGGCAACGGTAACGACCATGTTTTCGTCGAGCTGTCCTCCCGATATGTCATTGATCATTCCGGCCCCGGCATTCACCGCCTCCCTGGCCACATTCGACCTGAAAGTGTCGACCGAGATAAGGACATCCTTGAAATTGTGCCGTATCAGTTCAATGGCTGGCAATATCCTATTCATTTCCTCAGTTTCGGAAACATCCTCCGCACCCGGCCTGGTGGAGTAACCGCCTATATCGATGATATCCGCTCCCTCCAACACCATGGTGCCTGCCATTCTGAGGATCTCCTCCTTATCCCTGGCCCTGCTTCCGGAATAAAATGAATCAGGCGTTACGTTCACTACTCCCATGATCATCGGACTTCCAACCTCCAGGAGTTTTCCTCTGATATTGAGTGTTTTTTTTTGGTAAAATAATGTATCTTTCATGCCTTGATTCACTGGGTTTTTCTGATGCCCGTATCTTTCTGAAATTTGGAACTAAAAACCATTAACGAATATAAGCAAGCCATAAAACGTTGTAAAGAAGTTTTCGAAAAGAAGACAAGAGATTACGGAACTGCCTGGAGAATCCTTCGCTTGCCATCCATTACCGATCAGATTTTTATTAAAGCCCAAAGGATACGATCAATACAGGAAAAGGGATTACAGAAGATTGAAGACAGCATCCTCACGGAATTCATCGGAATTGCCAATTATTGTATAATCGCCCAGGTCCAGATCCTGCTCGATCAGGAAAAGGAACAATCCATTGAAATCCCTCCCGATAAGATCAATAACCTTTATGATCAGGTGGTCAATGAAACAATCCATCTGCTCGACAGGAAAAACCATGATTATGACGAGGCCTGGCGCGATATGCGGATCAATTCCATTACGGACATAATCCTTATGAAAGTTTTCAGGATAAAACAGATCGAGGATAATGAAGGAAAGACCCTGGTATCGGAAGGAATTAAATCCAATTACCAGGATATTTTAAATTATGCTGTTTTTTGCATTATCAAATTGAACGAAGCCGGACTATGAGATGGTATGATCACTTCATAAAGTATTTTGTCGGGATATTATTTATCTTCAGCGGACTGATCAAGGTCAATGATCCAGTGGGGACAGCTATTAAGCTCAAGGAATATTTCGAGGTCTTCGCCAACGATTTTTCTCCGTTGTTCGGGATCTTCGTGCCTTTTAACCTGGCCATCTCTGTCTTTTTTGTTGTCTTTGAAGTGATGCTTGGCATCGCATTGATCCTGAATTATCGGTTCAGGATCACGGCCTGGTTATTATTGTTCCTGATTATCTTTTTCTCGTTCCTCACATTTTATTCTGCCTTTTTTAATAAAGTAACGGATTGTGGCTGTTTCGGTGATGCCATTCCGCTCACTCCCTGGCAGTCCTTTTCTAAGGATGTCGTTCTGCTGGTCATGGCACTATTCCTGTTAATCAGGAGGAATCAGTTCAAGTCCTTGAATATCAGAAAATCATACGTGGAAGGGATCATGGCGTTCGCCCTCGGGTTTACTTTTATTTTGGCAGTTTATGCAATCCGGCATCTTCCCTTTATCGATTTTCGCCCATATAGCATTGGGAGCAATATTCCTGTATCCATGAAACCTTCCGAACCATACCGATACAGGTATATTATGGAAAAGGACGGCAAGGAGTTTAGTTTCGATGAATTCCCATCCGACACAACTTATGTCTTCAGGGAAATGATCATCCTGAATCCTGATGCCAGGCCGAAGATTACGGATTACCATGTCTGGAACGACGACGGGGGCTTTACACTCGAAACCTTTACCGGGAATAAATTGTTCATCATCTTCCCTGATGTGAAGAAAGCCAATACCCGTAAACTGGACAGGATCAGGAAACTGATCCCGGAAATTGATCATACGATCGATGTAAGCATCCTTACTGCCTCCGGTGAATCAGACATCGAAAGCTTCAGGCATGAATACCAGCTTGCCGCACCATACTTTTATTCAGACATGACTGTTCTTGAGACGATCATCAGATCCAATCCCGGATTATGGCTTCTGAAGGACGGGATTGTAATGGGCAAATGGCATTATAATGATATTCCGGAAGCAGGTAAATTGATCGAACTCGTTGCCCTTCCTTAAGCTGGAAAACAGGATCGATGAATCCCGGATTGAAATGAACGGATAATACAGCAATATGAAGATCTATCTAACAGGGATGCCGGGATGCGGTAAATCAACCTTCGGCAAAAGGGCATCTGCTGAATCAGGCATACGATTTCTCGACCTGGATAAGGAAATTTCACGGCGCGAAGGATGCACGATCAACGACATATTTGAATTGAAAGGTGAATTGTTTTTCAGGAAACTCGAATCAATGCTTCTGAAAAGCCTTACCTCAGAATATGATTCATTCATTATGGCTACCGGTGGAGGCGCTCCCTGCTTTTTCGAGAATATGGATTTCATGAACAGTAACGGTACGACCATTTATATTCAGGTATCTGTAAATATTATAATGGACAGGCTGTCGCGTAAGGGACTCAGCAAACGACCGCTGCTAAAGGATCTGGGGCCTGAGGAACTTCGGCTGGAATTATCTGAAAAATTGAAGTCCAGGAAAATATTCTATGAAAAAGCCCGGCATATTCTACCCTATAACCCTGATATGGAAAAAGATATTACGAATATCATTAATAATTCCGGATCAGAAAAGGAAACCGAAACTTAGGATAAATGCCATTTTGTTGTTATCAATATTTGCGATCGGAACAGGATTAAGGTCATAGGGGGAAGTTTCGCTTTCATAAATTGAATAAAGGGCTGATAAATCAGCATATAAGGATTTGCCGCGGTATCCGGCGCCGCCTGAAAAAGTGTTTTTAGACCGGTTCAGGCTGCCGGATTGATTATAGGCGCTTCCGCTGTGATTGAAACCCGCCCTTAACCTGAATACATCCATCCTGTATTCGCCGCCAAAGCGGAAGTTGATGGCCGGCTTATACAATTCGCGGATATTTTCATTATCTGCCTGAAAGTCGATATCGCCACCCGATAGCCTGCCCCTGGAATAATCGATCCATTCGATGTCCCCCGTGATAAATCCATTTTTGTTCAGGAAAACAGTGGCCCCGGTATTAATCCTTCCGGCGGTCTTCAGATTATACTGCGACAGGACAAGTTCTGATTCTGAATAGATCGCTGACGAGAAGTTATTATCGTTGGGATAAAGATCACTTTTAGCATCGCTCTTCCAGAAACTTTCAAGGCTCGAGCCGAATTCATCGGTAATTTCATAAATACTGGGCGTGGTATAGGACAAGCCGAAAGAAATGTAATCAACAGGTCTTATAATGGCCCCGAAGGTCCCGTTTATCCCCATCCCGCTGATGCTTAAAGTTTCATCGAGTACAAAATAATCAAGATAACTGTCGGGGTACCGTTGTTCGCGGTATTCCCTCGATGTTCGGTAATTTAAAGAAACCAGGCCAAGGGATAATCCAAAATAGAAACGGTCCTTAATATTTCCCCCGTATGAAAACGACCATTGATCCTGGGATCCGGAGGATTTTATCCTTTCCGATTGCCTGGGTGCTTTCTGCGGATCCGGCGCTTCAATATAGCTCGACCAGCCGTCGACCGTATCCCCGTTCTCGATGACAAAATTGTTGATCAGGTAGTTATCGAAGGACAGGGCGTGAACATAATTATTATCATTATATCCGTTATTAACGATGTCGGTCAGGACAAAGTCAATGAAATCATTCGTGTCATTGTTCCCTGAATAAAATGCCTCGTAATGAAAATCGTTGATCCTGTTATAACTGAAGCCGAAGCTGCCGCCAAATAATAAATCATCTTCCGAAGCAGTCCTCTTCCTGTTGATTACAACCCCGAGATTCCCGATGTTGAAATTTACATTGGTTGAACTATTCGGTGAATTCAGATATTCGGTATTGGCATTTACGAAATTCAATGAGGGGCTCAGGCTGAATTCCGAGCGGTTATAAAATCCAAGCCCGGCCGGGTTCCCGGAGGCTGAACTTATGTCGCCTCCCAGGGAAGCCTGGGCGCCACCCAAACCGGTTATCCTGGCGCTGCCGTTCCAGCTCGTTTGGCTGAATAATAACGCCCCGGCATGGTACCCAGTGATCGGTTCAAACTGTGCGATAATAGGATTCGTGAACAACATCATTCCTGTTAAGCTTATCCCGATAAGCTTTGCTAAAGATTTCATGACCTTAAAGTTATTGGTGGAAACCCCGGAAAGATCTTTTTAATTACCCCTTCCGCCGCTCCTCGAGTAACTGCTCCGTCCTGAACTTCCGGATGAACTGCCCGAAGAACTGCCCGAAGAACTGCCTGAAGATGACCTGGATCCGCTGGATCCTGAAGAATATGAACTACCCGATCCGGAATAGCTCCTTGATGACCCGCTGCTGCCCGAGTATGATCCGCTTGATCGGCCATAACTTGAGCTGCTCC
>DATDPY010000350.1:0-2469 GCA_035292565.1 Cyclobacteriaceae bacterium
GAGGTTCGCCACAGCAAGCCGGCTTCCGTAAAGCTGGTTTATATTGAAGCCGGATGTGCTGTCTTGCGTCGACGGGACATATTGGTTCCCTCTCGTTAAAAAAGGATATGCAAAGGAGAGGGGGGCAAGCATTTCATTTTCGGAGTCTTTTCCAATCCTGGAAAAATGGATCAGCCGAAAAGCGAACGTATAGGGTTTGATAAAGTAATATTTTCGAAAATCAAACAAGAACGTATACAGGTCGAGTTTTCCAAAGTATTTGTTCATTCCTATCCTGTACCGGAACCCCTGTGTAGGAGAAGTTAAGCCGAAGAATGAATTGTCTTTTATGAAAGCCGCATTTAACGTCTGCAGGCTATAGCCTTCCGGCGCATCGAGTTTATCGCGTTCATAATCCAGCAATAAGCCCTGCAAAAAGTAATACCGTTCCTCATCTACACGATATGAATAGTGCATGTAGCTCCCACCGAGCTCGAAACGTGTGGTTTGAGAAAACGGGTAAACCCCGAAAAGGCTGAAATTCTCTTCAAATAACCTGTAGTTTTTCAGAATGAATTTGTCCAGTATTACTGTATCATCATTGACTATACCAGGTACATATTCATATCCTAAAGTGGAATACCGGTAGGGAATATGCCACCCCGTTACTCCCCAGCCCAGTCTATGGCCCTGGTTGAGATAGGATGCCATTCCTGCAAAGTCATAAATCTCGCCGTTCAGTGCCAATCCGGTGAACAGGTAATTGTTGCCCAGCATATCGCTGAACAACAAATTGGCGCCTCCATTTAAACCTGCCTGACTGCCATACGCCCCGGTCGAAATACCTACACCTCCTGAATTGCTGACATAATCAAGCTGGAAGCGGGGTGCATATGGCTTTTCCTTCAGCGAATCAAGCGGCAGTTTCAAATCATCCATTCCAGCGGCAAGGTTATTATCAACGATGGCCAATGAATTCCCTGTAAACACAGGCAATATGGCTGCTCTTGTATCAAGCTCATCTTTGCTGATTTTCTTCATTGGAAATTCTTCAGTCCGGGCCGAATAAAGCTTATAGCTCCGGCCGGTAAAAAGAGAATAGGCAATCTTCCCGCTACCGGCCGACAAGCTTACGGCGGGAGAGTAGGGAGTAATTCCGCTGATCCCGGTAAAAAATTCCGTTAGCTGGAAGACCATTTCTTTATTTATATCGTACCTGTACAAGTCGCGGAAACCGTCACGGTCAGAAAGGAAATAAATCGAATTCCCATCCGGACCGAACAGTGGGTTTAGGTTTTTTGCTCCCTGGAATACATCAAGGACTTTAATACCTCCGGTTTCCATATTTATATAGGCGATGTTAAAACCAGTGTTTCCAGGTTTATCCATATTTACCGGAAGATCGGTAGAGAAAATAATATATTTCCCGTCAGGCGACCATGAAGGCTGTATTTCTGAGTAGCCATCTCTGGTGAGACGAAGCAGGTTATTCTTATTAAGGTGGTAAATATACAGATCGGTCTGTCCGTCGGACTGTCCGCTGACTGCAATGAAATCGCCATCCGGTGACCAGGAAGGGAAGCTGAATGACGTTAACCCGGGGATTTCAATTTCTTTCACCTTAACCCGTCCGGCAACATCGATGACAGCAAGCTTATTTTTTCCGCGGCTGGTAATGGCCAGGGCAAGCCGTTCATTATGAGGTGACCAGGTTATGCCTGATTCAATATAATTCAGGTCATCGACATGTGAATTGGAAACGATCGAGTATAATTTTCGTTCAACTTTCCCAGTTTCAGCATCTGCCAGGTATACATCGCTTGTAAAAATATCCCGGTCGGAGATGAAGGCGATCTGTTTGCCATTCGGACTTAATGCCGGGGCAAGATATTTTTCTTCATTATCTTTTCCATGGATCAATAAATGTCCGACAGGCTTTTCGACAGAATCACGGCCGAGGTTGAGATAATGTTGTTCGAGCGCGGATTTCCACATATTCGAAAAGGTTTTGGAATCGACACCTGTCACATCCTTTAATGCCCTATCGTAACCCAATCGTGCAGTTTTAGCAAACAGAGGTATTATCGTCGTATCCCCCCACATGCCCCCAACAAATGCCCAGAAAGCATGACCGTAGCGGTAGGGAAAATATTTATACATCTTATTCAAGCCTTTCACATCCGGAATGTCCCTGCGCAATACAGCACTTCTCATCCACATGGCAGTATTGGCGTCTTTATTTCCAAGCGACATATATTCCGCAAGCCCTTCGATCATCCAAAGGGGGATGTTATTCATGGTATTCAGGCCGCTCATGTTTTTACTGACCAGCATGTGATACTGGAAAGCATGGACCAACTCGTGTCCCAGGACGTGGCTCGTCTGGGCACTGGTTGCGCTTAACGGCAAGATGACCCGCCTTTTTAATGCTTCCGTCACACCTCCTGTACCGGAACCGATCAGACCGCCAACTGTGTTGGTTTGCTGGAA
>DATDPY010000351.1:0-4270 GCA_035292565.1 Cyclobacteriaceae bacterium
AGTTAATTGATGAGAGCTTTGCAAAAGTCAGGAACGGCTCATTCAAGCCATTTCAGAGAACAGAAAGGACTCCGGAAAACCGGATTACATGGGATGAAATCCGGAATATAGCATCCCGGGGGCATGAATTCGCCAGCCATACCATTACCCATCCAAGGCTGGCTGTCCTGGATGAGGCAAACATACTTTACGAACTTGAGAAAAGCAGGGAAGAAATTAATGCCAGGCTTGGGCTCGAACATACTTTTTCCGCGGAGTGTCCCTACGGTACTGAAAATGAACGGGTCATGGAATATGCCTACAAGATATATCCCGCTCTCAGGAACAGGATGCCCGAACCATACCTTGAAGAATTGAACCGGGGAAGCAGAATGAATCCGGTAGAATCCATTAAAGACTATGTGCAATGGCAACGCGGGCCATTAACGGATGTCCCCATGGAGCGCATGAAATCCTGGGTCGATACGATCGCATCCCGGAGCAATATCTGGCTTGTCCTGGTGTTTCATGGCGTTGATGGCATAGGCTGGGAACCAAGAACCGGGGATGAACTCCGGGAATATTATAGTTATATTAAATCCATGGATGACCGCCTCTGGGTGGCCACTTTCCGCGATGTGGCAAAATATATGAGGGAGCGAATGGAGTCCGTTGCCGAAGTTGTTGAAGAAAATGGCCGCTGGACAATCCGGCTTTCAAATGAACTGGATCCTGTTATTTATGATTTACCGCTTACCCTGAAAACTTATGTGCCGGATAAAATCACAGCAGTCACGCTCACGCAGGGAGAAAAGGATCTAGCGGCAAACATGGCAAAGGATGAACGCGGGAATTTTGTAATGTACAGGGCAATTCCAAACGGCGAACCCGTTGTAATTTCATTCGATTGATCGCGGCCTAAGGCTGAAGCGAGTTATAGTACCCGGCAAATAAAATAAGGTCGTTCGCTTTATTGGGTGACGATTTATTGCTTTTCCAGAATCTTGTTAATTCAGCCTGATGATCGCTAAGTAATTCAATGAGCTTGTCCATGCTCCTGATCTTCTCCGGAACAGAACCTTCAATCTTTGCATAATATTCATCCGGCCTTCTTGTGAATTTTGCCGGAACAGCCCTGTCCTCCAAAGCCCCGGGAGGCCTGCCCTCCCTGTATGAAACACTCAGGTGAGCCAGGATGGTCAGCTTTCCCGGTATAATAAGCTTGAAAAACCCAAGGCTGTCTGCTGATCTTGGTTGAATGGTTTCGATTACAAAGGTGTCGGATTGAATAATTATGAAATTGAGCCGCGGATTCGGACCGAAGGCAAAGGTATAATTCCTGTATGTGTATTGCATTTCATCATTTTGCATATCGTATCGCAGCGGGACATTGCGTATAACAAATTCATTGTTATAATACACATCGCCATTAACGAACTCATCATTCAGGAAAGGCGAGCCATCGTAGTCGGGCTCCTGAGGATTGATCCGGTTCCGCAGGTCGAGGAACTCTATGAATTCTACCAAACTTCGTGGCATGAACGGTATCTGTCCCACCACCCTCCCCGAAACCAGGGATAAAATAAGGAAAAAAAATATTTTGATCCTGGAACACATAAAAAAGATATTCGACGGAAATACTTGATCAACTTTATCTAAAGTTACTCTGACCGGATGATAATCGCAAATACTTTTTTTCTCCACGCCAGTAAACAGCTCACCGAAGATTTTGTTAGCTTGCAGGTTAATTATCAGGAAATCAATCATGAACCCAAAGACCACAATTTTACTATTCAGCTTGGCGGTATTAACTCTTACAGGCGGGTGTACGAGGAAAAAAACCTCGCTCGCATGGGAGAAGGACCTGTTCCGGATAGGCTCGGAATCTTCCCCCCGGGCAACAGACCTTAACGGGGACGGCATTTTGGACATCGTGATGGGGGCCGGGGAAAATGAATACCAGCCAAGTAAGCTGGGCGTCCTTGCCCTCGACGGGGCATCGGGTGAGATTATATGGCAACAAGCATCAAAAGATCAGGTGTTCGGTTCAGCCAGTTTCTATGATATCACCGGTGATGGGTTAAAGGATATTTTCATCGGCGGAAGGAGCAATCAGCTTAAAGCTCTCGATGGGAAAACCGGATCTCTCCTCTGGGAATACGTATATCATTATGAAGATGATCCCGTGCTGAAATATGCCAGATTTAATTTCTACAACAGCATTGTTATTCCGGACCAGAATGGCGACGGCCTGGACGACCTGTTCACCGTTACCGGAGGAAATCTGAAAGCAAAACCTTACGATGAAAGCGACCGCTATCCGGGTGTACTGATGGTAATCGATATTAAAACCGGCCAGATCCTGGCTGCCGATACTATGCCCGACGGAAAGGAATCCTATATGTCGCCGTTATGTTTTGCCCAGCCCGGAAGGGATGAACTCACGATAATTTTCGGATCCGGCGGGGAGACCATTTCCGGGAATTTATACATGGCGAAACTTCCGGACCTGATGAGCAAAAACCTGTCGCGAGCCCGGATCATCGCATCCGAGAACGGTCACGGCTTCATTGCCCCTCCTGCCGCGGCCGATATCAACGGCGATGGGCTCTACGATATTATCGCCATTTCCCACGCAAGCACCGTATTTGCCGTAAATGGCCTTGATTCAACCCTCATCTGGAAGAATAAGATCGATAATACGGAATCTAGCAACAGCTTTTCCGTAGGCTATTTCACCGATGACCGTATTCCGGATTTCTTTACGTTTGTCAGCAAGGGACAATGGCCTCAAAGCACCGGCTCGGTTCAGGTAATGATCGACGGCAGCAACGGGAATATTGCTTATATGGATTCTATGGGTTGCACTGGTTTCTCCTCCCCGGTGGTATATGATCTGAACCACGATGGAAGGGAGGAAGCCATAATCAGTATCAATGAATATGACTGCAACCGGGGCTTTACGGATACCTCCCCGCTCAATATAGAAAACAAGCTTATTGCCATCGATTTCGCAGCGAGATCTTTCTTTACCATCGACCAGCTTAAAAATTTTAAAAATATTTTCTCAACTCCCTGGATCGGGGACCTTGATCACGATAAATACCTCGATATTGTTTATTGCCAGTACTACAGTTCTTCCCCCGATCTGCTTATTTTCCTGGGAATGAAGGTGAAATGTGTTTCCACTCATGTAAGGGCTGAAATTCCCCCTGCATGGGGCGCCTATATGGGTTCTGGGGGAAATGGCATATTTCCGGTGAACGGGGAATAATCGCCAATACGAAATCAACAAAATCTTCCGGGTTGGCGGTTATTCAGGCTTTTTTCCATATTTTTAATTTAATTTTATGCTGGTATACTTTTTGTTTCCCAATCATCTGGTACATAACATTTATATAAATTTTATTCACTATGAAACGCCTGATTCAAAATCAATTTATGGCATTGCTTACAATTTCGTTTATAAATATCGGACTTGTCTCAGCCCAGGATAATTGCAAAGTTTTGCTGGATGCCATCAATGCCCAATATGAAGGAGAATGCAAGAAAGGACTTGCTGATGGATTCGGTACTGCAAAAGGCGCCGATATCTATGTCGGCGATTTTAAGAAAGGTCTGCCTGACGGGACGGGAAAATACACGTGGGCAAACGGGAATGTTTTCGAAGGAACTTTCAAAAAAGGGGTTAAAGAGGGTAAGGGCACCCTGATCATTAAGTCATCCGACGGAAATCAACGCGTTCAAACCGGGTATTGGAGGAAGGATGTCTATATCGGTGAATATGAGAATCCCTATGAGGTAACCTCCCGGTCGGCAGGCGTATTGTCGGTCAGTATTTCTCCGTTCGAAAACAAGGTTACAGACGGCGATGTCCTGATCATTTCGATTTCTCATAAAGGCAGGCTGCAGCAGCCCCCTCAATTCTCATTAAGTGAAACCGTTGGCAGCTTTATGTCCCGGTTTACCGTCGGCATGACGACACAGGTGATTGTTGGAAGTTTTCCATTTGGATTCAGTCTCGGGTATATGAATGAGCGGTTGGAAATCAAAATTTATCAAAAGGGATCGTATAAGATTGATATTGATTATAACATACAATAGAACCAATAAAAAAAGCTGCCTTTCAGGCAGCTTTTTTTATTGGTTAAAAGATCAATTATTCAGTCCCGCCATCCCACCAGACTCTCACCGTAAATTCGTTAGGCAATGTAGCCTGAGTTAAAAAATTGGGATTACCGGCTACTTCATCGGTTGGATATCTCAGCTTTCTGGGGATCACGCCGGGGCT
>DATDPY010000352.1:0-9072 GCA_035292565.1 Cyclobacteriaceae bacterium
GATTTTGAGAAGAAGGATCCCGATTCTCCGGGAAAAACGGGAAACGCTTCCTCGATTTCCTCGAGTTGTGCAAGGGCGGAATCATATTTCTCATTTTCCAATAAAGTTTCCGTCAGGGTCAGTCTTCCTGCGAGATTTAACGGCGCATGTTCTGCAATAGAATATAAACATGCTTCTCTCTTTGCTGACGCACCTTCTTCTGTTCGCTTTGCATATACTTCAGCCAGGGCGAAAAGGGTTTTTACATGACCTGGTTCCGTTTTGAGTATGATTTCCAGTTCCTTAATCGAAGCCTCACCCCGATCGCCGATTTCATAAATGGTAGCCAGGATAAGACGTATGTCAGGATTATTACCATCGATTGAAAGCGCCTTGATAACCAATTTCTCGGCTTTTTTAATTTCCCCCATCCTTAAATATACCAGACCGAGGTTGGCATATGCCATGGATTCTTTTGGTGCGAGATCGATTAGTTTTTTAAATTCTGCCTCCGCTTCCGGGAGCTGGTTTTCTTCGAGGTACGCGAGGCCAAGATTCCGGCTGGTCAGGATCTGGCGGGCCTTCTCATTTTCATCCAGCCTGTTCTGCCGGCACCCGGCAACAGCTAAGGATAACAATATGCTGAATAAGATCAATTTGCCAGGCATCATTTCCGCTGGAGTCATCATTTCTGACTTGAAAATTTCGATAAAGTTATGCCATAGATTCCACACGTTCAATTAAATCTCCTTTCGAAGCACTTCAAGGGGAGATTTGCTGAGAATTGAACGGGTGTTAATCCAGCCGACGCCTGTCGACAGAATTATGATAACGAGGCAGATGAACATTAGCTGAACATATTCCGGGTTGAATTTAATTTCGAAGAAGAACCTGACCAGCGCCCAGGATGAGGCAATAGCAAGGAGACAGCCGGATATTACTGCGAGCGTTCCCAATAAAAAATATTCAACAAGCGTCATTCCAATGAGTTGTTTCTGCAAGGCTCCGATCGTTCGGAGCAGGATATTTTCCCGAAGGCGGGCATACTTACTGTTGGCGATAGCCCCGGTCAGGACAAACAAACCGGTCAGCACACTGAATATGGCCATGAACCTGATGACTAATTCTACTTTATCAAAGATCTGATCAAGCGTGGCAAGGATAAGAGTCAGGTCAATTGCAGATACATTTGGGAATTTTTTCACCAGCGACTGCTGAAATTCTGCGCTTTTCTCCCTGGTATCGATCCTCGTGATAAGCACAAAAAACTGCGGGGCCTGCTCCAGCACTCTGGATGGAAACACGACCATGAAATTTGTCTGTATCCTCTGCCAGTCAACCTTACGGATGCTTCCGACATAGGTTTTTAATGGGACGCCCTGCACATTGAACTCGAGCTGGTCACCCAGCTTCAGGTTAAGATCCTCCGCCAGGCCATCGGAAACGGAAATATAAATTGTATCATTTACCGGCACACGGAGCTTTCCTTCATTCAGCGATTCTGATTCGATCAGGGAATCGCGGTAGGTGACCCTGTATTCATGATTCAGCGCCCACCTTGAAATTGATTCGGTTGTATCTTTTTGCCACTCTTCAACCGATTTGTCCTTGAGTGATTTTAAACGCATTGTCACAATCGGCACAACCTGCTGAACGGGAATATTGCGAGCCCTTGTGAAATCGACCAATTCATCTTTTTGATATGGCTGGATATCGAACAAAACCGTATTGGGCCTTTTTCCGGAGCCGGCGAATTCAACCTGGCCCAAAAGGCTGTTCTGGATGAGACTTAAGGTGCACAAAATAAATGTTCCAAGGCCTATTACAACAATCAGAATGATTGTCTGGTTCCCCGGTCTGAATAGATTGGCCATCCCCTGGTGAAATACAAATCCCAATTTGTCTGAAATGGATTTCCTGGCAATCCATAATATGAATATACCGGCAAGGAATAGACAAATAAATGTAAGTAACAGGGCCCCGATGAAAATAGAGCCATATAATAAACTGCCGGTTTGGTTAATAGCGAATAACCAGGGAAATAAAATAACCAAAACAATGATCATATACCTGAATTTGGAAACCTTTTTCATTGGTTCCACTTCTGATCTGAAAATTTCAAGCGGGGAGACTAACCTGATGTCAGACAACGGCAGGGCGGCGAACAGAACTGACATGATAAATCCTACGAGAAATCCTTCGACAACGGCAACATAAGAGATCCTGAATTCGACTGAAACCGGAAGGAAATCACTTACGATCTGGGGCAGTAAATACTGCACAAAAATTCCCACCGCAATACCAATAGTTGTCCCGATCAGGCCGAGAATATTGATTTGGATGAAAAATACATAGAACACCTGCCAACCTGAAGCGCCCAGGCACCTCAGGATAGCAACACTTTCGCGTTTTTCACGCAGGTAAATATGTACCGAACTTGAAACGCCAATACCACCCAGGATCAGGGCAATGAAGCCCAGTAAATTTAGGAAGCGATAGAGATTTTGAAAGCTGGCGCCAAGCTCTTCCTTTCGTTCTTCAACCGTGTCGATTCCATACCTGTTTTGTCGTGCCAAGGGTCTGAGCACAGATTCGATTTTATCAATATCCCTGTCTTTCAGGAAGAGGTATTTGTGGTAATTAATGCGGCTTCCATATTGGATCAAACCTGTTCTGTCGAGTAAATTATACGGAACATAAACAGAAGGAGCAAAGGTGGCCCCGATGCTGGTGTTGCCGGGAAACTGCCTTACCAGAGCACAAATCGGGAAAGTTCCCCGGCCCAGCTTAAGCGAATCCCCGACCCGGATATCATATTGTATCGCGAGAACTTCATCGATCATAACCGATTTGCCATTATGGAACTCCGCGATGTCGGAGCTGTCAGTCAATAAAACGGATCCGTAAAACGGATATCGTCCTTCGATGGCGACCACCTGGATCAGCCTTGTCCCTTCATTTTTAGGGAAAAACACCATCGAAGCAAACCGCGCATCGCCGGCTGTTTCTGCTTTAAGCGAATCGATGGTTCGCAGGAATAAAGAATCGAAATATTTATTGCGGCTCGAGATGGACATGTCCGCTCCCAGAAGTTCCGTGGCCTGGCTGTCGATATCCTCCTGAAGAGCGAAGTTGAAGGAGTTAATGGAAACCAGAGCTGCAATTCCAATTACGATGGAGGAAATAAAGATCAACAGCCGGTTCAAATTATGCCGGGCATCCATCCAGGAAAATTTCCAGATCCAGGGTGAACGAAAGATATTCGCCTTTTTTCGTATTAGTTTTATGATATAATCCACAGCTTACGGTTCTTTCTTTATCATTCCTGTTCAAGTCTTCCGCCCTTCATTTTTAAAATTCTTCCGGTGTTCCGAGCAAGAATATAATTATGGGTGACAAGGATAAGGGTGGTGCCCAATTCCCGGTTCATTTCGAACAGGAGCTGTGTGATCGTATCGGCAGTTTCTTCATCAAGGTTACCCGTAGGCTCATCGACAAACACGATTTTAGGATTTGAAACAAAAGCCCGGGCAATAGCAACACGCTGCTGTTCGCCACCGGATAGCTGCGCGGGGTAATGGCTTATTCTTTCCGAAAGACCGACTCTGTCGAGAAGCTCCATCGCTTTTTTCGCACCCCCTTTCTCACCTCTGATCTCCAGAGGAATGATCGCATTTTCAATGGCCGTCAGGGTGGGAAGTAACTGGAAATTCTGGAAAACGAATCCGACGTACTGGTTCCTGATATAAGCCCGGTCATCCTCGCTGAGTCGGTTCAGGGGGATATCCATCAGGGTAATTGTCCCTGAAGTGGGCGCGTCGAGCCCTGCACATAATCCCAACAATGTGGTCTTTCCACTGCCGGAAGGGCCCACGATCGAAATGCCCTCACCTTCTTTGACCTGGAAATTAATATCATTCAGCACTGTAATTTCCCTGGTATCGGCTTTGAATTTCTTACAGAGCTGGTCTGCTTTAAGTATAAACTCCATGTCCTGGACTAATTTCCCTTTAAATTGCGGATGATTTATTACCTGTTAAGATAATTTAAAATAGTTTTGTTTTTTATGGCCTTGAAAAATAAATCAGTAAAGAAATGGGGATAACTCTGTTCATCTCCCTGATTTACATGGTAATATCCGGCGTCACCGGTATTATGGCAAATCCCGGCGAACAGGAATCCCGGGGCGGGACCGGCAGGATTATTTGTTTTGGAAACAGTATCACCTCCGGCCTGGGCGTGGAACCGGATGAGGCCTACCCCGCGCTCCTGGAATCCAGGATCAGGAACTTTGGAAAAGATTATTCCGTCGTTAATGCGGGATTGAGCGGGGAAACTTCGGCAGGCGGTCTGAACAGGATCGAATGGATCCTTAAACAACCCTGCGATATTTTTATCCTGGAACTTGGGGGTAATGATGGTTTACGCGGACTGCCCCCCGATCAAACCCTGAAGAATCTTCAATCCATCATCGACCGGGTGAAGTTGAAATACCCTGATGCCGAAATTGTGCTGGCGGGGATGAAAGTACCTCCCAATATGGGGGAAGATTACACTGCCTCTTTTAATAAAATATTCCCCAGCTTGGCTAAAAAAAATAATTTGATCCTGATCCCCTTTATTCTTGAAGGCGTTGGCGGCAATCCTGAATTAAATCAGGCCGACGGCATCCACCCGACAGCAGAAGGACATAGAATCATCTGCGATCTTGTTTTCAGGTACATCCGGGAAATTTTATAAGAACTAAATTATTCGCCGTTTTTTATGGTTGAAATATCTTAATTTTTAAATTAGCATAAACATGCCATAAATTTTTAAACAAAATCATTATCGTATGAAAACAAGAAGAGATTTTATTAAAGCTGCAGGCGCCCTGGCTGCTTCAAGCCTCCTGGTTTCGCCATTTGGCTGCACACCAAAAAAGAAAGATGCCGCCGCCACGGAAGGCGATATGGCTGCTGCCTCAAACAAGGAAATCGGGTTACAGCTATATACGCTCAGGAATGAAATTGATGCGGAAGGCGTGGAAGCTGTGCTCGAAAAGGTTGCACAGATTGGCTATAAATGGGTTGAAGCGTACGGTTACGAGGGCCGAAAATTCCTTGGTAAAACACCTCAGGAGTTTAAATCCATCCTGGGCAACAACGGTCTCAGGATGCCTAGCACCCATGCCGTCACCGAGGTTTCATCGTCAGGAGGCAAGTCCGCTATCGTCGAACAAATGAAGACGACTGCGGAGGATGCACTTGCAACCGGCGCCGAATACCTGGTGTGGGCATTTCTCCAGGAAAAGGACCGAACTTCCCTGGATGACTATAAGAGGCATATTGAAACCTGGAACCAGTTTGGCCAGGAATGTAAGTCAGCCGGGATCCAATTCGCATACCACAATCATAATTTTGAATTTGACGATTTCAATGGCCAGAAACCTTATGATATGATTCTGGCAAACACAGATCCGGAACTTGTAAAATTCGAACTCGATCTTTATTGGATATCGAAAGCTGGTTTCGATCCTGTCGAATATTTCAATAAAGCTCCCGGCAGGTATCCTATGTGGCATGTTAAGGATATGGAACCCGGGGAAGAAAAATTCTTTGCAGAAGTTGGAAACGGGACATTGGATTTCGCCAGGATATTCGCCGCAAGGGAAACTTCAGGAATGCAATACTTCTTTGTTGAACAAGACGGGACCAGGAAAACACCATTCGAAAGCATCGATATAAGTTTTAAATATCTTAACCAGGCAGCTTTCGTATAGAAATAATTTAATCACGAACACGCGAACACTCTGAATGTGTTCGCGTGTTTATGGTCTTACACAACCCTCACAAAATGAACGCCCCCGTCAATGACTTCCTTGGGTCATATAACGAAATGTATTCCGATGACACCGAGGAATGGAGGAGACTTGGCGCGATCCGCAAAACTGAAAATATTCTTGAACTCAGCCAGGGTTATATTTTCGAAAAAATTGTGAAGATCGGCGCAGGTGACGGTAATATCCTTTCACTGCTGTCATCCAAGGGATTCGGGAAAAGCCTTACGGCGGTGGAGGTTTCCGAAAGCGCAATTCGCCAGATAAAAAAGAAAAATATTCCCAACCTATTTGAAATAAAACAGGTTAACGGAAACGAACTTCCTTTCAGGGATAAGGAATTTAACCTGGCCATCTGTTCGCATGTCCTGGAACATGTGGAAAATCCAAGAACGACACTCCGGGAGATCAGACGTATTTCGGAATACCAGGTATTTGAAATCCCGGTTGACTTTTCATTCCGGGTTGACAAAAAGGTGAAGCATTTCCTGTCGTACGGCCACATCAATATCTTCAATCCCCCCCTTTTCCGTTTCTTGTTGTTATCCGAAGAATTTCAAATCATCAGGGAGAAATTTGCCATGTATGATGCTGCGGTGAACCGGTATGCAACACGAAATAACCGAATAAAATTCTTCATGACCACCATTAAAGTTTTAATATGGAAGTTCCTTCCTCCGCTCATGAAGATTAAGCCCAATACATATACCGTATTAACAACCCACAAGGGCTAGGCTTTATAAATCCATTCATCCAGCCAATCCATTAAATGAGCGGTCCAGTTTTTTAGTCCCTGTATTTCCGTTGCCATTCCTACTCCATGGCCGCCCTTGGGGTAAAGCTGGAGCTCGACGGGCACTTTATTTTTTACACACGCCTCTGCATATCGCAGGCTATTCTCGGCCGGGACGCCTTCGTCATCAGCATTATGGAACAGGAAAGCCGGTGGAGACTGCGGGTTGATATGCAGGTAATTGGTAAGCCGCTTCAGCATCGCCGGATCCGGATTTTCGCCAAGCAGAGACTTTGCCGACCCTGAATGCGAGAAATCATCGATAAAAGATATCACCGGATAACCCAGAATCACCCTGTCGGGCCGGGCTGAAAACCTGCCAACGAGGTCATCTTCAGGATTTTTAAACAATTCCGGTTGGATAGCAACTGTTGAAGCAAGATGGCCGCCGGCGCTGAATCCCATGATCCCGATTTTATCAGGATCTATATTGTATTTCCCGGCATCCTGCCGAAGGATCCTCATCGCCCTTGCTGCATCCGAATAAGCTGCCGGGTACCTGTCGGGATTGACCCTGTATGTAAGAACGGCACCGACAATGCCATAAAGGGAAAATAGCCTCGCGAATGGCAGTCCTTCATGAGGCGCCTGTACATAATAACCTCCTCCAGGGCAGACAAGCACAGCTGCAAACTTTTTAGTTGGTTTAGGCAAAAACACCGGATGGTAAATCCTAATCATGGGAACATAGTTTGCATTGCTTCCATTATTTGCGGATCCTTCTTTCCACAATTTCACTTCCTCGCATAAAAAACCAGGATCGGGGTCAGGAGGCCGCATGGAACCTGAGGCTAAAGCCGATTTCCCCGAAATGGATAATGTGCCCATAGCCAACGTCGATTGAAGGATAAATTTTCTCCTTTCCATTTTATTCATGACAATATATGATTAAGCGCCCTTTATATCCGGAAAATTATTTTTTCTAATTTACAGGAAGCAAATAAGCTGCATACCCGCCTCCCGATGCCATTTCGATCTGGATTGTATCGGTTTTCATGATAATTATTTCTCCTTCCCGGGTGTCTTCAGCATGGCTGTTTGCATCTGGCCCATCTTTGAAAAAATGCAGTCTGTATTCTCCTTCGCCAAGAAATTCAGGAATAACCTCAATTTTCCTTGGAAGGCTATTGTTCATGGCCCCGATATACCAGCCATCAGCATTTTTCCTGGCCACAACAATGTGTTCACCTACCTCACCGCTCAAGACCTTGGTATCATCCCAGGTTGTTGGAACAACTTTTAGAAAATCAATCCCTTTCTTATTATAATATTGATCGGGGTGATCGCAGGCAACGACCAGGGGACTGTCAAACACAACAAACATCGCCAATTGATGGCACCGGGTTGTCATAACCTGGGCGGGTATGGCATTTTCAAATTTTTCGGCTGTCCGGTTAATAAACGCTCCAGGCGTATAATCCATCGGGCCGGCCAGCATTCTGGTGAATGGCAACGTGCAATTATGTTCCGGAGTTACCAGATCAGACCATTTATTGTACTCATTTCCCAGCACCCCTTCGCGAGTTATCAGGTTTGGGTAAGTCCTTCGCAGTCCGGTAGGTTTATATGCGCCATGAAAATCCATCATCAATTTATTTTCCGCCGCTTTTTTGACGACTTTTTCATAAAAATTGACCATATCCTGATCATCCCGTGCCATAAAATCAATTTTAACCCCGGCAATTCCCCATTTTTCATACAATGCAAATGCTTCATCCATTTGTTTATCGGCATGTTCCCATTGCAGCCACAGAATGAGCCTGACTTTATTCTTACCCGCATAACCCAGAACTTCCGGCATATCAACCTCCGGAGTTACCCGGGTGATATCGGCATCCGGGTTAGCCTTATAATCTTCCCCGGGCATAAATGGAGGTCCATACCAATGCCAGTCGATTATCATATACTCCCACCCCATATCGGCGGCAAGCTTGATATATTGCTTAATTGTTTTGGTATCCATCTTTACATCGGCGCTCCACCAATGGTCCCAGGCGCTGATACCGGGCCTGATCCAAGAAGTATCCTCGATCTCACAGGGATCGCTCAGGTTGCATACAATTTCTGATTCGATCAGCCTGCCCGGGCTATCACCAACCATGACTACTCTCCATGGTGAAAAAGTTCCCGGTCTGATCCTGACCCTCCCTTTTCCGGTAACCAGGGGGGAGAGTTTTGTCACCAGGGTATTGATTCCCTCTTCCTCCCCCTTAGCCAGGTACATTCCCGCATAATCGGATAAATCGGCTTCCGTAATCGCGGCATATATATCGTTGTTGGCGCCCGCGCTGATCAGGAATGGAACTCCGATAATTGCTTCCGGGGATATCCGTGTTATCTTAGTTTTTTTGAATTGCGCTTCCTGGTGTGATGCAAATAACTTATAATCTGCAGCCCACCCGGTAAAATCTCCGGCGAAGCGTAATTGGGTGTTTTCATCGGTCAGTAATAGGTAATCCTTTTTTGCCGGATCGGTCAGATA
>DATDPY010000353.1:0-14415 GCA_035292565.1 Cyclobacteriaceae bacterium
CACAACGAGACCCGTAGTGACAAAAGTTTCACAGGCTACCCGAGAATCCGGGTCCTGGGCAAGCATGGAATCGAGGATGGCATCGGAGATCTGATCACAGACCTTATCGGGGTGTCCTTCGGAAACGGACTCAGAAGTAAATAAATATGACATTCTTTACAGGATAATTTTTAAACGGCAAAGATAAGCCTCATCGAAGGAAAAGAGAACCATATCTTCACGAATTCGGAAAATCGGTTAAATTCAATAAAATTGCGGATGATATCATCCTCTTGTGCATGAGCCGGATCGGACAGCTTGCCAGGGAAACGGTAATTTACGGAATCAGCAGCATCATCGGCAGGCTGCTCAACTGGCTCCTGGTTCCTCTTTACACCCAGTTCATGGCCCCTGCCGATTATGGAATTGTTACGGAACTATATGCCTATGTTGCCTTCCTGGTGATCCTGTATACCTATGGAATGGAAACAGCATTTTTCCGTTTCGCGGCAAAAGATCAATCCACTTCCGATGAAGTTTTTAACCAGATTCAAACCTCTATTCTTGCTACAACACTTGTTTTTTCAGCTGCGTTAATCCTCCTGGCCACCCCCATTACGGAATTCCTTGAATACCCGGGTAAGGAAAGATATATATACTGGTTCGCTGTTATTCTTGCAATCGATTCGATTGTGTCGATCCCGTTTGCCAAACTCAGGCTTGCCGGCAAGGCAAAGAGGTTCGCAGTTGCCAAGCTGGTCAATATCATGATCAATATCGGATTGAACCTGTTTTTCATCGTGTTTTGCCTTAAAATTTCGGAAGGCTCTTTCCTGAAAGACCTCAGGCCGGTCATCGATAAATTTTTCAGAAGGGAAAATCTTGCCGATTATGTTTTTCTTTCCAACCTGATCGCCAACGGAGCATTGCTCTTCCTCCTCTCCGACCTTCTCCTTAAATTCCGGCCCCAATTCAATTTCCGGAAAATGAAACAGATATACATTTATGCTTTCCCGCTCCTGGTTATGGGGCTTGCAGGTGTAACTAACGAAATGCTTTCAAGGGCCATGTTAAAAAAATGGTTGCCGGAAGGATACTATCCCGGAATAACCAACCAGGCGGCCCTTGGAATATTCGGGGCGGCATATAAATTATCCGTATTCATGTCGCTTGCCATTCAGGCATTCCGGTATGCGGCGGAACCATTCTTCTTTTCTCGCTCGTCTGACCGCGACTCAAAAGTCCTTTTCGGACAGGTCATGCACTGGTTTATCATATTCGGCTGCATTATTTTCGTGGGAATCAGCCTGAACCTGGATATTATCGGCTGGTTATTTCTTCGTTCCGATTCCTATCGCAGCGGGATTATCGTGGTGCCTGTACTCCTTCTCGCAAATCTTTTCCTCGGAGTATATTATAACCTGTCGGCCTGGTTCAAGCTTACCGATAAAACCTACTGGGGCACGATCATCTCGGTTGGCGGCGCAGCAATAACCGTTATCCTGAATATAATCCTGATTCCCGCAGCCGGATATTTCGGCAGCGCAGTGGTAACTTTAGTCTGCTATATTTCCATGAGCATGCTCTCCTATTTTCTCGGACAGAAATATTATCCGGTTCATTATGCCGTGGCTAAGGATATATTTTATATACTCGCGGCAGCAGGCTTTGTCGTGGTTGGGAATGTTCTGACAACCGGTATGCCAGGCCTGGATAAAGGAATCCATCTGGGTTTGATTTTGTTTTTTCTCTTCCTGATCTATGCCACAGACAGGAAGAATATAATTCAATTATCAGGAAGACTGAAAATACATGGAAATAAATATCGTTAATACGTCAGGTAACCCGCTGCCTGAATATCAATCCATTCATGCAGCCGGGATGGACCTTCGCGCCCACCTTGGAAGTGAAATGGTCATTAAGCCTATGGAAAGGGTGCTTGTGCCGACCGGGATTTTTATTGAATTGCCCGAAGGTTATGAAGCACAGGTCCGCCCGAGAAGCGGCCTTTCGATCCGGTCCGGGATTTCAATATTAAACAGTCCGGGTACCATTGATTCCGATTACCGCGGCGAGATCAAGGTGATCCTGGTCAACCTGGGCTCCTCGGATTATATTGTTAGAAACGGGGACAGGATCGCCCAGATGGTCATTTCCAGGTATGAAAAAATAACCTGGAAACTGAGTGAGAAACTTAATGAAACAACCCGTGAACAAGGCGGATTCGGAAGTACGGGAATCTAAAAATACATTTTAAAAGTCATCGGATTACCTTTTCATTAGGTCATAGAGTAAATTTGCCGGTCATTAACCGTATTTAAACGCCACTCACAGGTAACTACTGGGTAAGGAGTCACTCAAACATGATCATCCGGAATAAAATCATCGTTTCCCTCTTCTTCATGATCTCCCTGATCCTTTACTCCGGGCATGCCTTTCCCCAGAAAAAAAAGGATATTAAACAGAACGATACCGAATCGGTTAAAATATCTGCCGACGAGTCTGACCCGAGAGTGGCGGAGAATTATTTTATTGAAGCTGAAAAATATTTTATCCTTGAAGATTATGCCAAATCACTCCAGTTATTCCTGAAAACTCTTGAACTCCAGCCAAAGAATGCCCCGGTAAATTACAAGATTGGCCAAATATATACGCTGACGGATGATTTCGACAAGGCATTGCCATATGCACAGCAAGCGTCGATGATCGACCCGCGTAATAAATTTTACTACCTGTTGCTCGCCGAGATATATACTCGGAAATCGGATTTCAAACATGCTGCGGAAACTTATGAGAAAATAATCGGCACCATTCCCGGCTGTGAAGAAAATTTATTCGAGCTCGCCGCAATTTATCTTTTTCAGAAAGAATACGATAAAGCCATTAATTGTTACGATCGTATTGAAGATAAGTTCGGGATCAATGAACAGGTAAGCCTGCAGAAAAAGGAAATTTACAAAAGACAGGGAAAACTCGACAAGGTTATTGCGGAAGGGCAGAAACTGATCGATGCATTTCCGGATGAACCCGAATACGTGATCCTGCAGGCGAATACGCTGATCGCCAACGATCTGTTGAAAGAAGCCATGATACTGCTTGAAAAATGGCTGCCCCTGTACCCAAACAACGGGAATATGTTATTGACCCTTGCTGAGGCTGTCAGGTCTACAGATCCGGAAAAATCAAAGGAATATGTAAACCAGGCTTTCGGTTATCCCGACCTGAATCTCCAGATCAAACTGCAGTATATCATCGGATTGCTTGAAAAACCCCTCGACAGCCTGAACAGGAAATTCCTGCTTGATTTGGCCGATAAAACCATCGCCACGTATCCTGACCAGGCCGAATCCTATGCCATCTACGGGGATGTGCTGATCCGGTTCGATTCGGTAGAGGCCGCAAAAAAAATGTATCTCAATTCCCTTAATCTGAATGATAATAATTTTCAGGCCTGGCAGAACGTAATCAATATAGAGCTCAATTCCGAAGATTGGGATAATGTTGTCGTTCACGGAGAGAAAGCCATCGAAATTTTTCCGAACCAGTCAATATTATATTTTTTCCTCGGCACCGCGTACCTGATGAAAAAGGATTATCAGAAATGCGTGACAAATCTCGAAATCGGCAAGAAGCTTTCTTCGGACAATCTGCAATTGACCTCCTTGTTCAATGCACAGCTTGGCGATGCCTATAATTACCTCAAAGATTTTGTCAAATCCGACAATGCCTATAATGCTGTCCTCCAATTTGATCCCCAGAACGACCATGTACTGAACAATTACAGCTATTTTTTATCTCTGCGGAAGGATAAGCTCGATGAGGCGGTAAAAATGTCTACCAAGCTTATTCAGGCAAATCCCGACAATGCCACCTATCTCGATACCCATGCTTGGGTATTATATCAGCTTGGAAAGACCGAAGAGGCAAGGAAATTCATTGAAAAGGCGCTTCAGCAGAAAGAAAATGTAAGCGGGGCCATTGTTGAACATTATGGGGATATCCTGTTCAGGCTTGGGAATGAGAAGGAAGCCGTAGAACAATGGAAAAAAGCCAGGGAAATGGGAGAAACCTCCGACCTGATCCTCAAAAAGATCTCCGATGGCAAATTATATGAATAAAAAGCTTATCTGGGTATTCCTTCTCTCCGCCATCCTCTTCTCATGCAAAAAACAAATTTACCAGCTTGGATTGATCGACGGGAAAAGGCTCAAGGTTGAAGAAATCGAATTTGATTGTTTCCAGGCCAGGTCTAAAATAAAAATCCTCGATGGAAACCAGAGCATCAATGCATCGGCCATCATCAGGATTAAAAACGACAGCATCATCTGGATATCGGTAACCCCTTCGGTCGGGATCGAGATCTTCAGGGCGATCATTACTCCCGATTCGGTGTATATAATCGACCGGCTCAACAGGGAATACAAGGAATTCAGCATCGATTCAATTAACAACCGGCTGAATTTTGATCTCAGTTACACTATGCTGGAATCCATACTGCTGGGGAACCTGGTTATACCCAGGCAGGGTAATGAAAAGGTTATGCGCGAGGGAAATTATTACCGCCTCAGGCAGCACGACAACCGCTTCTCGATTAATAATTTCATCAATTCAAAATCTATGAAAATCGAGAAAGTCAGCATCGCGGATGACACGACCAGCAATTACCTGAGTGTCGATTACCACGATTTCCAGGATGTTGATTCGGTTTTATTTGCTTTTAATAATTCAATCAGCCTATTTTATTCGGATAACGACCGGTCCATAAATACGCAGGTCATTATAACCTATAATAAGGCATCGTTTTCGGATAAAAAAGTGAAATTCCCATTCAACGTACCTGAACGGTATGACTCAAAAGGCAATTAGATTTTTGATCTTCATTATTTCTGTGTTCCTGGCATACCCGAATGCGCATGCACAAAAAACAAAAGATCAGCTGCAGCATGAAAAACAGCTTGCCATTCAAAAGCTCAATGAAGCTCAAAAAATCCTGGAAGAAACTTCAACACAAAAGGAAACCAGTCTTGGGCAGTTGGCCGCCCTGAATAATCAGATCATAGCCGGAGAATCCCTGATCAGATCGATAAAACAGGAAATCAACCTGACCAATACCGAAATTAATGAGCTGAGCACCATTATCAAATCCCTTGAAACCGACCTTGCCAAGCTTAAATCGGAATACAGCGTACTGGCATATAATTCTTATAAATCGAGGTTCGGGCTCAGAGACCTGACCTTTCTTTTTTCGGCATCCACATTTTCGCAGGTATACCTGCGGATGAAATATATGGAACAATATGCTTCTGAAAGAAAAAAACAGGTTATGCTCATCGGGGATGTCAGGGAATCGCTGCTGGTGCAGGAAAAATCACTCAGCATCAAGCTCCGCGAAAAGCAGAACCTGCTTACCCAGGAGGTCGCACAAAATCAGAACCTCGTTAAGCTAAAAAACAGGCAGAACCAGCTCGTCCTGTCATTAGGGAAGAAAGAAAAAGGACTGAGACAGGAGCTTGAACAAAGAAAGAAGGACATTGTAAGGCTTGATAAGCTGATCGCCGATCTTGTTGCCGCGGAAATCCGGGAATCCTCAAAAGGCACATCCACGGATAAGGTAACGCTTTCAGGAAATATGATCAGCATATCCAAATCTTTCGAATCAAGTATCGGCAGACTTCCCTGGCCGGTATCATCAGGATTCATTTCATCAAGGTTCGGAACGCACCCTCACCCGGTGTATAAAAAACTCAACATACCCAATGATGGGATAGATATACAGACGAATTCAAATGAAGTTGTCAGGGCTGTATTTGAAGGCCAGGTGAAGGCAATAGCATTTGTACCGGGGGAAATGAAATATGTCGTGTTGATTCAGCACGGGGAGTTCTTCACGGTTTCCGCTAAGCTCAGGGAAACTTCTGTGAAAAAGGGGCAAATTGTAAAATCCAACGACCCGATCGGCATTGTCAATACAAAAAGGGATGGGGTATCTGAAATACAATTTCAGGTATGGAAGAACAACCAGAAATTAAATCCGGAAAACTGGATTGTCAGGAAATGATCCGGGAAGTCATCTGAATATTATGTCCGGAACCGGGCATCATGGACAGAATCCATGCCTGATTTATATTTTTTGAGCCAATTGGATATTTCGGCAGGTTGGCGTTAAATTTGTGTGAGTATTACTTCTAATTAAGTATATTTGCAATCTATTAATAAATAAATACTATGGTAAATCATGGGTTCATCTTTTTATTCGGAATGCCCGGCGGATCAGAATGGATTCTTATCATTTTATTCGTCATAATCTTTTTTGGCGCCAAGAGAATTCCGGAACTTGCCCGCAGCCTTGGTAAAGGCATCCGTGAATTTAAGGATGCCACCAAAGGAGTGCAGAAGGAGATCGAGGAAGGAATCAGCAACGCCGATCAGGAAGCAAAAAAGCTCAATAAGAATTGATTGTTAATTCATCCCTTGAGGATTTTATAATGATTGATTCTCCCGGGAATGTAATACTGCTTCCGGCATTTAAATACTCATTCAAGAATATCCCTCCTGTTCAATGTTCCGGGGATCACATTTTTATTTCAGAATCAAACTACAGTGACGACGTATCGTGTCGGTTGTCCCCTAACCTGCCGCTAGCTATAGATCCATTGTATCTGCACAATAAACCGAATTACATCAGATGATTGCATATATCTGGAGGGATCTATTCGCCATCTTGCTTATTATATTTTTCCCGGGAATGGGTCAAACTCAATTAATCCCGAACGACGATATTGTTCTGAACCAGGATTCACTTATTTATCCTGTATATGATTACGAATACATTCCCGACGTATCCTATGATGAGATGGAAGGGCGCCTAGCGGAACTTCAAAATACAATCCCTCTTACGCTGAATAACCGGGTAAAGGCTTTCATCGATTATTTTACGATCACCGACCGGGATTATACGAAAGAAGTGCTGGGGAAAATGAGGTTATATTTCCCGCTAATGGAAAAAAAGCTCGCAGAATACGGTATGCCGGACGAGCTGAAATACCTGGCCATTGTGGAGAGCGGTTTGAACCCCAGGGCTAAATCAAGGGTTGGAGCCATTGGACTTTGGCAATTTATGTACGGGACAGCCCGCCAGTATAAACTCAGGATCGACTGGTATGTCGACGAGCGTATGGATCCTGAAAAATCGACCGATGCGGCATGTAAGTATCTGAAAAGTCTTTACGATGATTTTGATGACTGGGAACTTGCCATGGCCGCATACAACTGCGGTCCGGGAAATGTCAGAAAGGCGATCAGGAGATCGGGATATAAAAAGAAATTCTGGGATATTTACCGTTACCTTCCCAGGGAAACAAGGTCTTATTTGCCCCAGTATGTAGCCATCAATTACGTTGCGAATAATGCCGAATCCCACCATTTTTATATCGATGACTACAGCAGCTACCTGCCCGAGGCCGATACTTTAATCGTAAATCACGCCCTGTATATTAAGACACTTGCCGATCTCACGGGAATTTGTCCAGCCGATATCGAATGTCTTAACCCCTCCCTGAAACGGAGAGCCGTTCCGGAAACAGCGGGTAATATTGTACTGAATATTCCTAAGGATATCAAGGAGATCATAAATCAGAATCGATCATATATCCTCGATTCGGCCAGGAATGCAGCCAAGGAGGAACTCGACTTTATTGCCAGGAATGAACCCGGCGCCATTCATGGCCGCGAAAAGATCATTTATACGGTAAAATACGGCGATGCTTTAAGCTTGATCGCCGAAAGGTACCAGGTAAAAGTTACGGATATCAAGACATGGAATGACCTTACAGGAAACCTGATCCGGGTTAACCAGAAACTGAACATTTGGGTGACCTCCGCATACTACAGTTCAGACCAGAAAACTTCCATCGCCCAGACTGTCCCCGTACAAGCGGCGGAGCCTGCCTCTGGTTTCCATATTGTTCAGCCCGGCGACAGCTTATGGAAAATATCAAAGCAATACAACGGGGTATCCATCGAGACACTGAAAAAACTTAACAACCTGGAATCCAATAAAATTATTCCGGGTCAAAAACTCAAGATTGGTTAAGGAATCAGTATTTTTATCAGGCGTCAAGAATTTCCGATGATGAAGCGATTGATTTTTATTATCCCCCTTATGGCTGCTCTGCTGATTGGGTGCGAAGGCTGGGATGATGAAAAAAGTCTTCCTCCCGGAAGAGGCCGACCCGGTGAAGTCCTCCTCGTGATTGATTCCCTTAAATGGCACAACAGGATCGGGAGTGAATTGCGGATCACGTTTAACGAAACAGTTGAAGGACTGCCAAGAGACCAGAGTATGTTTGAGCTCAGGCACGTCGCACCTTTCGATTTTAAAAGCATTTTGCTCCACGCCAGGAATCTCGTATTGCTGATCCCTCTTTACGATCAGACATCACAGGACCTCAGGATGCGTAATTTTTTCAACAAAATCTCTATCGACTCGATGGAGGCGAATCCAGGCTTGTTCATCGTTACTAAAAAGAATCTTTTCGCCACAGATCAACAGGTGATGTTCCTGATCGGCCACAGCCCCGACGATTTCGTTGACAAGATCATCAGGAACCGTGATGTAATCCGCAAGTTTTTTAATGATGTGGAAGAAATGCGGGCCGCTAGGAATCTATATGCGATTAAGGAGGAAAAAATAATTGGCTCACACCTTAAAAAGGAATATAATTTCGACATGCGCGTGCCTTATAGTTTTAAAATTGCCCAGAATTCAGAGAAATTTGTCTGGCTCAGGCTTCCCGACCAGAAAATCGATAAGAATATCGTAATCATCTATAAAGATTACCTCGACATTAAGGAATTCGAACTCGAGAACCTGTTGCGCTGGAGGAACCAGGTATTCAGGGAACAAATTTTCGGCGATCCTGAAAATCCGGAATCTTATGTCAAAACGGAGACCATCATTCCCCCCGTGTCCAGACAGGTAACGTTTAATGGAAAATATTCTGTACAAATCAAGGGGCTATGGAAAACAAATAACATTTCGATGGGAGGTCCTTTCATTTCTTACGCCTTTGTCGATCAGGTCCTGAACAGGCTGTATTATATCGAGGGATTCATTTACAGCCCCAGTGAAGATCAGAGAGAATTGATTCGTGAAACTGATGTCATTCTTAAAACCTTCCGTACGAGCGACATGAAGGAGAACTGAGGTCAGTCCTTCACCATTTTTTAGCCGATGCGGCTCACTTCCCGATATCTGATTATTATAAGATAGTTTTTTATAAATTAGTCAATTTTAAGTAATTAGCATCGTTTTATATAAAATGTCAAAATGATTGGCTTTATCCAGGGACAGATAGACTCACTGGACCTGACCCAGGTACTACTTGATGTTGGTGGAATCGGTTACGAGATCAGGATATCGGTCAACACTTATTCACAGATTAAGGACCTTGAAGAGGTACGATTGTATACATACCTGCAGATCCGTGATGATGCGCATGTATTGTATGGATTTTTTGAAACCCGGGAGAAATCACTTTTCACACAGCTGATCAGCGTTTCCGGAATCGGGCCCAGTACGGCCATCATGATCCTTTCATCCCTGAATGTCGGAGAGATCGAGGACGCCATTGCCGCAGGCGACGTCATGACTTTAAAAGGTATTAAGGGAATCGGTCAAAAATCGGCAGAAAGGATCATTGTTGAACTTAAAGATAAGATCCGGAAGGAAAAAGGGTACGACAGGTCAGCCGAAAGCCTGGCCGGCAATCAGGGCCTTGCCAGGAAAGAAGCGTTATCTGCACTGATCACACTTGGGATCCAGAAATCCACCGCCGAGAAAATGATCCAGGCAACCATTCAAAAGTACGGACGCAACATGTCCGTGGAGGAACTGATAAAACTTTCATTGAAATCGGCTTAATCTTGCTATAGGGTTTGGGAAAAATTAACAGCATAATATTGATCCTGACCGGCAGTATATTCATTATGCTGCTGTCGTTGCCCGATGCAAAGCCCAATAAATGGAACGGGGAATTTTCGCTTGATTATTTAATGCCGGCTGATACTCTCGAGGATGATTCGACGAGAGACTCCCTGGACCGGAAATATGTCCCGGGCCGTTTGCCGACCTTTACTCCACGGGACCGATACGGAAACCCCTTCGTCTTCGAGCCAAACGAAACCCCTCTTATTTTAAAAGACCCGGTGAACCTGAAACTGGATCTCGAAATCGACACCGCTCATAATTACACGATCTATGAGAAAATGGGTGACATAAATTTCAGGCCCACATCCACCATGACATTCGAGCAATTCCATAAGGTACAGGAGGAAAGGATGATCAAAGATTATTGGAAAAACAAATCCATTGAGCTCGACGGCGAAAGTGCGGTGAGCGGACGAAGGCTGATTCCTCCCATATATGTAAGCCCGGTATTCGACAGGATTTTCGGAGGCAGTTACGTCGACATTCAGCCCAACGGCTATGTGAATCTTGACTTCGGCGGGCGCTGGCAGCGCATCGATAACCCCGCCATCCCAATCCGCCAGCAAAGGAACGGGGGATTCCAGTTCAACCAGCAGATCAACATGAACGTAGTTGGAAAGATCGGGGACAAGCTTAGCGTCATCGCCAATTTCGACAACAATAACACCTTTGATTTTGAAAATAACCTCAAGGTCGAATATACCGGCTATGAGGAAGATATTATTAAAAAAATTGAGATCGGTAATGTGAGCATGCCGGTGAACAATAGTCTCATAACGGGTTCCCAAAACCTGTTCGGGTTAAAGACCCAGCTGCAGTTTGGAAAGCTTTTCGTTACGTCGGTCGCGTCTACGCAGCGGGGCAAGGCGGATGCGGTCACCATCGCCGGCGGCACCGATGGCCAGGGCAGGGAATTCCAGGTGCGGGCTTCGGATTATGATGAGAACAGGCATTATTTTCTGGGCCATTTTTTCAGGAATAATTATGAAAGATGGCTGAGCGGTCTTCCGCAGGTACTCTCCGGCGTAAACATTACAAGGATCGAGGTATACCTGATCAACCGGAATAATAATACACAGACACTCAGGAATTTCGCGGCCTTCATGGACCTCGCGGAAGGGAGCGTAATTTACCAGGATGATAACCAATACATTGCGCCGGGCAACTCCGCTGTTCCAAGCTCTAATGACGCCAATAAGCTGTACGCTTCCCTCCTGGATGATCCTGATGTCAGGAATGTGGATAATACCAGTACCATCCTTGAAAGCAAATTCGGCCTGGTTAAATCGACAGATTTCGAAGTGGTCACTGCGGCACGAAAACTCGAGGAAAAGGAGTTCTCATTCAATAGACAGTTGGGTTATATCTCATTTTACCGCAAGCTTCAAAATGATGAGGTTCTTGCGGTATCTTATGAGTATACCTATAACGGAAGAAGGTACAAAGTGGGCGAACTTACCGAAGATTATCAGAATGTTTCCGACAACCAGGTCATCTACCTGAAGCTTCTCCGACCGTCGAAGATCAATACAAAGGTTCCCACCTGGAACCTTATGATGAAGAACGTATATGATATTAATGCCACTCAGATCAACAGCGAAGGTTTCCAGCTAAGGGTGATCTACCGCGATGACCGGACAGGGATAGACAACCCAAGCCTTCATGAAGGGCGCCATACCAAGGATATCCCCCTGGTAGAGCTTTTTAATCTCGACAGGCTTAATCAGAATAATGACCCGCAGAAAGACGGGGTGTTCGACTTTGTCGAAAATATAACGGTTAACCCTGAATACGGGCTGATCATGTTTACGGTCCTGGAACCATTCGGTAACCACCTGCATTCAAAGTTCGATGACGATGAACAGGCCTTTATAGAAAAATACGTATATGACACGCTGTACCGGACCACAAAATCCGATGCGGAACTTGACGCATCCCGCAATAAATTTTACCTGGTGGGAAGGGTTATCGGAGGGTCGTCCTCCGAGATCGACCTTCCGGGCATTAAAATCGCGGAGGGATCGGTAAGGGTGATCGCCGGAAACATTCCTTTGCTGGAGGGATCAGATTACCGGGTCGACTATAACCTGGGGAAGGTTGTCATCATCAACCAGGCCGTACTGAACTCGGGCAAATCAATCCAGATTCAGTATGAAAAAAGCGACTTATTCAATTTCCAGGCCCGCAGTCTTTTCGGGACAAGATTGGATTATGTTTTTGATGAAAATATGAGCCTGGGGGCCACCATGATGTACCATAATGAACGCCCGCTGGTTTCCAGGGTCAGCATTGGCGATGAGCCTACCCGGAATACAATATGGGGACTGGACTATAATTACCGTGCAGAGTCAAGATTGCTGACAAAAATGGTTGACTTCCTTCCATTGATCTCTACCAAGGAGCCTTCCGTTATCACGCTCAATACGGAAATTGCGCAGCTTCTTCCCGGTACTTCCAACAAGGTACAGGGTGAAGGCACATCGTATATCGACGATTTCGAGTCGGCTATTATTCCTTATAACCTGGGCAGCAGCATCATCTCCTGGAAACTGGCTGCCACCCCGAAAACCGACAACGGCCTGTATGACGATGGCAATTATTCGGCAAACATTCTATCCATCAACCATAAAAGGGCGAAACTGGCCTGGTATATAATCGATAATATTTTTTACAGGAGCTCCGGAATAGGAAAACCACATAATCTCTCCGATGAGGACCTCGAAAATCATTATGTAAGGGCAATCATTCCGCAGGAAATATACAGGAACCGGGACCTCGAGGTAGTAAATACAAACGAAACAATATTCGATCTCGCATACTATCCTTCAGAAAGAGGACAGTACAATTATAATCCAAGCCTGACACTGAATGGCTTTTTGCCAAATCCGGAAGGCAACTGGGCCGGGATCACCAGGGCTATAACATCGGATGTCGACTTCGATAAGACAAATATAGAATACATCGAATTCTGGATGATGGATCCCTTCATTAATACCACAAATGGTGAACCCAACAATCCACTCGGGCAAATCGACGACGGGATCAATCCTCCACGGGCGAATACAACAGGGGGAAAGCTGATCTTCAACCTTGGCAGTATCTCTGAAGACGTAATAAAGGACGGCCGGCATGCATTCGAGAACGGGCTGCCGGCTGAAGGTGGGACTTCCGGAACCGTTGACAACGCCTGGGGGCGGGTCACCACGCAGCAATACCTGACCAATGCCTTCGATAATTCCTCAGCTGCAAGACCAAACCAGGACGTGGGCCTCGATGGTATCAAGAACACCGAGGAAAATAATTTCTTCAGTAATTACATCAACAGTCTAAATTTATCGGTACAGGCAAGGGAAGAAATTCTTGCAGACCCATCCGGCGACAATTTCAGGTATTTCCTTGGCGGGGACCTGGACGACAATGACGCCAAGATCTTTGAACGTTATAAAGATTTTAACGGCACGGAAAATAACTCCCCCTTAGTGTTAGGGGCGGAAGCTTACCCTCCCGTCGGTACAGTGATCCCCGACAATGAGGACCTGAATGGAGACAATACGCTAAGCGATCTTGAGGAGTACTATGAATATGTAATCGACCTGAAACCCGGTCAGCTTGAAGTCGGCAAAAACCATATTGTCGACATAGTTACCAACAATGAAAATGGCGATCATGTTAGCTGGTACCTGTTCCGGATCCCCATTAAAAAACCCACGCGGGTTCAGGGAGATATCGAGGGCTTTAAATCGATCCGGTTTATCCGGACTTTGCTCACAGGATTCTCGGAGCCGGTCGTTTTAAGACTGGCGAAATTTCAATTGGCAGGATCCCAGTGGAGAAAATACAATGCAAGCCTCAGGGAAAAAGACCTCACGGAACCTCCTGAAGAATATGATCCGGACTTTATTGTGTCGGTGGTTAACTTCGAGGAAAACGGATCTCAGGTCGGCGGGAAAATACCCTACGTACTTCCGCCTGGCATCAGGCGCGATATCGACAATACGTCTCCGATCAATCGTCTGAATAACGAACAATCGCTTGAGCTATGCGTCGAAGATCTCGAAGACGGGGATTCAAGGGCAGTATTCAGAAATATATCCCTCGACCTCATCAGCTACGGCGCAATCAAGATGTTTATCCATGCCGAAACCCAGCAGAATTTTACGGATACATTAACCGCCTTTTTACGAATGGGGAACGACTACACTGAAAATTATTATGAAGTGGAGGTCCCTCTCATCATAACGCCCCAGGGTACAAAGGTCTCCGAAGAAGAACTGATCTGGCCGGAGAAAAATGAAATCAATATTTCCCTGAATGAGTTTTATGCCATCAAATCAGAAAGGAACCGCGCGAATTTCAATATCAATCTTCCATACCGGAAGCAGGTGAACCAGTATAAAGTCACGATCGTCGGCCGGCCGGAGCTAAGTTCAGTTCAGACCGTGATGATC
>DATDPY010000354.1:0-2855 GCA_035292565.1 Cyclobacteriaceae bacterium
GATCACCATTGATCAGGGATTGAAGTGTAATCTTTTCAGATTCCAAACGCATTAATTCACTCTCAAGTGCCCGGATTTCAGTATTGACCGTTTTATAGCGAGCGGGAATATTCGCTTCCGAAGCACCGACAATCTCGTCAATGATCTTCGCCCGCTCATCCGTCTTCATGCGAGAAAAATATTTCGATTCATCCCCGTATTGAAAACAAGAAATCCGAATGAGATTAGCGGAACAGCCAATCACGCTATCAAGCCGATCCTTAGTATCGTCCATGCGCCGGTGACTGACATCCCCTTCTCCGGAAAATATTTTAAAAGAAGTACCATGATCGGGATGCTTACGGTAGCGGCCGACCGTGATCCTGGCTTTCCCGATCTCGATCTCCGCTTCTACAGAACAATGCCGGCCGTTCTTTCCGATAACGGAATCGACCGTTATATCCCTGCTTGTTTCTCCTTGCAATAACCAGAGTAAAGCATCACCGATCAAGGTTTTGCCGGCTGCGTTTCTACCACGCCACGGCTCGTCCAGGTTCTTTCCCTTCAGGAGAACGAGCCCCTGAGCATGCAAAGGAATATCCTGATCAGCAAACGTAACGAAATTTCTAAGCCGAAGTTGATGTACGCTGAGATTCATGTTCCCTCTTAAAGCTTTTTAAAAAAAGTTTCCAAAAGTTCTTGGCCACCTGATCCAGCAAATCCATTAACAGCGTGCTTTTCTTCCCTTCCATTTCCACCCGTAAAAGATCCTGCCAATCCTTGGCATACTGACGGATATCAGATGAAGCTGTCGTAATAGACTTTCGAAAATCATTTATGCTTGATTCCAAAGAAAGTTTAAGATCGATGCCGGCTCCATGAAGTGTTTGCATCTCGTGAACCTCCGCCGAAATTGCATTCTCCGTATCCCGCTTAAGTCCCTCGGAAATCCGCTTCGTTTCCAGCAAACAATTTTCATAGCGAGAAGTTAAGGATTCCGTAACCTTATTAAATTGCGCATTTATATTGAAAACTATATTCCCTTTAAATGTTTCATTGGTTTCCTGAATCTTAACCGCCATACCCAAGATCTTTTTCTTCTCCTCTTCCATCGTAACTAAAATACTTTTCATTACAATAACCTGATCCTGAACGAATGCATTCAAATACGCAATCATTTCATTACAAATCCCGGCAATGATCTTTTGAATATCCGCCGCATGATCGGCCTCGGTATATTTTTTCTGCATCCCTTTTATTTTAAGGATGCCATCATCAACCAGCTTGCCGAGATCTTGCAAATTGGACATTGTTTTTTTCTCCTTGCGCCGCCTTATACTCGGCGAGCCATTGTTTAACGGGAGCTACATCAAAACAGGATAACGGAAACAAACCAATCAAATGATATTGTTTATCCTCAAAATAAAAATGGCAAAAGATTAATCCATCTTCCGTCTTATCATCCGGCCGAAGACGATACTTTTGCCCCGGTATTAAATGATTCGGGTAATCCGATTTCACACAGGTCAAATCGAAATATGGAACCTTCGATTTATTTTCCATCGAATAAAACCTTATTCAAATCCCTTGCCTCTTCATAATCCTCGTAGCTGTAGCCCTTCCGTTCTGCAAAAACACAAAGCCATTCATCCATGGTAACATTTTTCGGCCGTTCATATCCTGTGAGATCTGGCGCCACCGATCGAGATCCCCATTCCATTTCAACACCGGCCGAACTACCAAGCTTTTCCTTAATCAAGGCAGTATCCGTACCTACCGGAGCCCGGACCCGAAAGAAATACTTGGATAAATCCCGGGGTTCTATTTTTAATGCATCACCAGCATCGATTGTTTTAAAATAAATCTGATTATCGATTTCATGCGGAATGATTCTTCCTAAACTTGCAACAGAATATATTATTTCATAAAACCGCTTCGGAATTCCTTCATCCCGAAAGTCCACCGCATGAGTGGACCCGGGAACAATAAGGGGAACCTTACTGCGGGTAGCCTCATAAGCCTGATGCATGTGGCCGCAAACAATCATATTAAAGCGCTTGGCAGCCACATCACAAAATGCATCCTCAGAAAGCCCGGTCTTCATCTGCGCACTGCCCATCCGCACGCCCTTGATATCCTCATGAATACATAAAATCGCCGGCGATTTAATCTCCGTTTGCATAAGCTCTTCGAAAACCTTATTGAACTTTATTTCTCCGCAATACGGAATCATGTAGACGGAATAATCATACCAAGGGAAGACAGTCCATTTGGATTTACGCTCTGCAACATGAATATTCGGAAACATTTTTGCCAGGGATTCAATGGAGGCGGGGATTTTATCAATGAATTCGGTATCGTGGTTACCCAAATTGACATACATCTGGATACCTTTGTTCTGCAAGCCTTGAAGTAATTGAATCACAATCGCTAATTCCGGGGCGCCAATCGATCCTTCGTTAAAGAAATCTCCGGCATGAAGGATATCAAAACCATTCCTTGCGGCGTAACGAATAATTTCCGTAAATGATTTTACTGATTGCAGAAAGAAAAGATCCGACATGGGATCCGGAGAGGTGGAGTACGGGAATTTCGTATCGAAATGAGTATCGCCAAGCACCAATAAATTTTTATCAGGCAATGGAATCTCCCTTCAGGTTATTCCCGGCTCCGAGTAAAGGCGATAGTTCCTATACCCATTGATTTTTTATACACCGCATGCAATTGATCGAGCAATTTTTTATTTGAATCGAAAAATTCATCAAGCTCCGATTCTTCCACTCGATGAACCTTCCCTCCAAAATTAAAAGAATACCCTGAGCCATCCTGCTTTACCTTTCCGATCGAAGAAAGGGATTCCAAAATAGAATAAGCGC
>DATDPY010000355.1:0-4673 GCA_035292565.1 Cyclobacteriaceae bacterium
CCGCGGCATATGCCACTGCTGTCCTTTTAGGAGAGGAGGAAGAAAAGACCCTGACGATCCTTTCAGGCTTGGGCAGGGTTCCGGGAAGGTTTGAAGTCGTAAAACCCGGGTCCGGAATAAATGCAGTCGTAGATTATGCACATACCCCCGATGCCCTGGAAAATGTGCTTATGACTATCCGCGACATCAGGACAAAAAATGAAAAACTGATCACCGTTGTGGGATGCGGGGGAAACCGGGACCGTGAAAAAAGGCCTAAAATGGGGGCCATCGCCTGCAAGTTCAGCGACCGGGTTGTGCTTACTTCAGATAATCCAAGGAATGAGGACCCGGCAGCAATAATTGAAGAAATGGAAAAGGGCATTTCCCGCTCCGATCTCAGGAAAACCCTGAAGATCGTCGATCGGCGGGAAGCGATCAAGGCAGCATGTTCTATGGCAGTGAAACACGACATCATCCTTATCGCCGGGAAAGGCCATGAAACGTATCAGGAAATCAACGGAGTTAAATATGATTTTGATGACCGGGTCGTACTTAGTGAAATGATAGATATGGTATTTAAAGATTAACGATGTTCTATTACCTTTTCGAATATCTTGACCGCGTATTTGACTTGCCGGGAGCCGGGATGTTTCAATACATTTCCTTCCGTGCCGGGATGGCCACTTTGCTTTCGCTGGTCATTACCATCACGTACGGAAAATTCCTGATCGGTGTGCTAAGGTCCCGGCAGGTTGGCGAAGAAATCAGGGACCTTGGCCTCTCAGGTCAAAACGAGAAAAAAGGAACTCCCACCATGGGAGGGATCATCATCATCCTTGCCATTATCGCCCCAACGCTTCTCTTTGCGAAACTCAATAACATTTATATCATTTTATTGCTACTCGCAACCCTGTGGATGGGGATTATCGGCTTCATCGATGATTACATCAAGGTCTTCAGGAATAATAAAAAAGGGTTGCGTGGGAAATTTAAAATATTCGGCCAGGTCAGTCTCGGCATCATCGTCGGCTTCATCCTTTATTTCCATGAGGACATTGTAGTCAGGCAATTCAACCCGCCTGCAGCCCGCACAGAAATAACCGGTACTGCAGAGCCTGCCTTTCGCGACATTAAATCCACGACAACGACAATTCCCTTTGTTAAGAATAACGAATTGGATTACAGGCTCCCCTTTCTGCCCGTAAATCTGACATGGATCGTTTATGTCGCCGTGGTGGTACTGGTAATCACGGCGGTATCCAACGGGGCGAATATTACCGACGGTATCGACGGACTGGCTGCAGGGTCGTCGGCCATCATCGGACTGACCCTTGCCATACTGGCATACCTTTCCGGCAACATCATATTCTCGGATTATCTCAATATCATGTACCTGCCCAATTCCGGTGAAATCGTAATATTCTGCTCTGCTTTTATCGGGGCCTGCATAGGCTTCCTCTGGTACAATGCATACCCGGCACAGGTATTCATGGGCGATACCGGCAGTCTTGCCCTCGGCGGAATTATAGCAGTGCTGGCCCTGGCCATACGCAAAGAACTTTTAATACCCATATTGTGCGGCATCTTCCTGATGGAAAATCTATCGGTGATCCTGCAGGTTTCGTGGTTTAAATATACCAGGATAAGATATGGGGAAGGAAGAAGGATCTTCAGGATGTCTCCCCTCCACCATCACTACCAGAAACTGAATATGCATGAATCCAAGATCGTTACCCGGTTCTGGATCGTCGGCATCCTCCTGGCCATCATCACTCTCGCAACCCTGAAAATAAGATGAGCCATCCCGGGCAAAAGATCGGCATCCTGGGAGCAGGAGAAAGCGGAGTTGGGGCAGCCTTGCTTGCCCTGGCGAAAGGCTTTATCCCGTTTGTTTCGGATTCGGGAGTGATCAAACCCGATCATAGATCTACCCTGGTGGCTAACAACATTTCCATGGAGGAAGGAATGCATTCCGAAGAATTATTGATGAATTCAGAGGAGATCGTCAAAAGCCCCGGTATTCCGGATAATGCTCCCATCGTTCTTAAGCTTAAGGCAAAAAATATACCTGTAATTTCCGAGATTGAATTTGCTTCCAGGTATACGAACGCAAAGATCATAGCTGTAACCGGGACCAACGGGAAAAGCACAACCACCTTCCTTACCTACCATCTCCTGAAAGAGGCTGGCTTCCGTGTTTGCATGGCAGGGAATGTTGGGAACAGTTTTGCCAGGGAAGTTATCAATGACGATTTTGATTATTATGTACTTGAGATCAGCAGTTTCCAGCTCGATGGTGTTTTCAATTTCAAGGCGGATATCGCCGTGCTTTTGAACATTACTCCCGATCACCTCGACCGTTACGATCGTGACATGGCCAAATATACGGCAAGCAAATTCAGGATCACCAGGAACCAGAATACGGGTGACAGGTTCATTTATTTCATGGATGATCCTGTAATCCGTAAATCCATGGGCGGGACAAATATACCATCATACAGGCTCCCTGTTTCACTGCATGATAAGCCCAGGCCCGGCGCGTATGTTGACAAAGACAGCCTGGTCTTTGAATTCAATGGTTCCTTCATACCGGGATTTACCCTGAGCGTGGCAGACCTGCCCATCCAGGGCCCCCATAATCAGGTCAATATCATGTCGGCTGTGATCGCAGCAAGCTGTGCCGGGGTTCAGGAAAAACAGATCAGGTACGGCCTGAAGAACTTTATCAATTTCCCGCACCGGATGGAGATCGTGGGAACCATTGATGGCATTACCTGGGTGAATGATTCGAAAGCCACCAATGTCGATTCTGTCCGCTACGCCCTCGACAGTTACAGATCTCCTGTGATCTGGATTGCCGGCGGTGTCGATAAAGGAAATAATTATAGCCTCATACGCCACCTGGTACAGAGCAAGGTAAAGGCGATTGTGTGTCTGGGAAAGAATAACTCAAAGATCTTTGAAAGCTTTAAAAATGATGTTGAACATATTATAGATACTGATAATTTACGAACGGCCGTGATCAGTGCCAGAGCGCTGGCCAGCCCTGGAGATGTTGTCCTGTTGTCGCCGGCTTGCGCAAGTTTCGACCTTTTCAGGAATTATATCGACCGTGGCGACCAGTTCAGGGAAGCGGTAAAAGACCTTTATGGAATTAAAACAACATAAATCCGGGAACTAATGATAGTCAGATGGCTACAAAACAACCTTAAGGGAGATCCGATCATATGGTCGATTGTTATTCTATTGAGTCTCATCAGTGTATTCGTGGTTTACAGCGCAACGGGTTCCCTGGCGTTCAGGCTCATGGACGGCAATACGGAATATTACCTGTTCCGTCATTCGATGATGATCTTGCTGAGCCTGTTCGCCATGTGGGTGGCGCACCGGATTGATTACCGTTATTATTCCAAAATATCCAGGTTCTTCCTCTGGATATCCGTTCCTCTCCTGATCTTCACCTGGAAATTCGGGGTGACCTTGAATGAGGCATCCCGCTGGATCTCCATTCCTTTCATCAACCAGATCTTCCAGCCCTCCGATCTTGCGAAGCTCGCATTGATCACAAACCTTGCCGCCATGCTGTCGAAGCGCCAGCAGAATATTGATGACCTGAGCAATACCCTCGTGCCGATGCTGCTCTGGTGCGGGCTGATCAGCGGCCTTATTGCCATGACGAATTTTTCGACAGCCATCCTTTTGCTTCTTACCTGCATGCTGGTATTATTCCTCGGAAGGGTACCGATGAAATACCTGCTCATGCTTTTGTTCATCGGCATCCTGGCAGGAGCCGTTGCGTTTTCTTTCGGGCAGAGGGGCCAAACCGTTGTAAGCAGGGTAAAGGAATTCCTTAATCCGACGGAGGTCCCCTATCAGGCACAGCAATCCTACATTGCCATCGCCACCGGCGGAATTGCCGGTAAGGGGCCCGGGAACAGCGACCAGAAAAATTTTCTTCCCTATCCATACTCCGATTTTATTTATGCCATAATCATCGAAGAATACGGGATGATCGGCGGAATAACGGTTGTGCTCCTGTACCTGGCTTTATTATACCGGGGAATCATGACGGCCGCCAAAAGTGACCGCGCCTTCGGAGGACTTCTGTCGGCGGGATTAAGCTTCGCCCTTGTGATGCAGTCCATGGTAAACATGGGCGTTGCCGTCGGCCTGGGACCGATCACGGGACTTCCCCTGCCCCTGGTGAGCATGGGAGGCACATCCCTCCTTTTCACCGGAATTACGCTGGGCATAATTCTCAGCGTGAGCCGCGGTGAAATTGAAGATGCTGATTCGCAAGTCAACGAAATCCGGAATGTTTCAAAAGCAGCCTGATAAAAAGTGAGCGATAAAAAACCATACAGGTTCATCTTGAGCGGCGGCGGTACCGGGGGTCATATCTACCCGGCCATTGCGGTGGCCGATAAGGCGAAGGAGCTTTATCCCGGCTCGGAAATCCTGTTTGTGGGTGCAAACGGTAAAATGGAAATGGAGAAAGTCCCTCAGGCCGGATACAGCATTGTAGGCCTGCCGGTAGCCGGTTTGCACAGGAAATTTACTTTACGAAACCTCGAGTTCCCATTCAGGCTGGCAGCAAGTATCTCGAAAGCTGGAAAGATCATTTCCGATTTCAAGCCCGATGCCGTTGCAGGTTTCGGAGGTTATGCTTCAGCTCCTGTATTGTGGGTAGC
>DATDPY010000356.1:0-8584 GCA_035292565.1 Cyclobacteriaceae bacterium
CACTTCCAGGATCACGTCGCCAACCCTTACATCGGCAGCCTGAGCAGCGCTGTTTTCAAGCACACTGTCGACATAAACACCTTCCGTAAGATCCAGCTTCTTGTCCCTGGCAAGCTCCGCATTTATACTCCTTATGTTGACCCCCAGATAACCTCGCTGTACATTTCCGTATTTCAGGATGTCTCCGACCACCTTATCGACAAGATTTGAAGGCACGGCAAATCCGTAGCCGGCATAAGCCCCGGTCGTGCTCTGGATGGCGGTATTTATTCCGATAAGGCCGCCCTGAAGATTGACAAGCGCTCCTCCGCTATTTCCCGGATTGATGGCAGCGTCGGTTTGTATGAATGCTTCGATGGCATACTGATCCCTGAGAATATTGATATTCCGTGATTTGGCAGATACGATGCCGGCGGTGACCGTCGAATTCAGGTTAAAGGGATTTCCAACCGCCATGACCCATTCGCCAACTTTAACCTCATCGGAATTCACCAGGGGCAAGGTTGGCAGGTTTTTCTCCTTGATCCTGATCACGGCAAGGTCGGTCATGGGATCTGCGCCGATAACCGAGGCCTTGTAAGACCGATTGTCGTGCAAGGTCACCTCGATATCGTTGGCATCAGCAATAACATGATTGTTGGTGACGATATAACCTTCGTCATTAAGGATCACCCCTGATCCTGTGGATACGCCGTACCCGTGATTATCGGGTCCCTCATCAAAATCGGGGCCGAAAAATCTCCTGAAAAGGTCATCCCCAAACATATCCCTGAACTGGTCGGGGATATTCTCCTGGGAACGCTGCCCGGCCCTCGCCGTCGCCAATTCAACGGTCGACCTGATATGAACAACAGCTGGCATGACCTTTTCCGCAATCCCTGTAAAATCGACAGGGAAAAATTCACCTGAGCTGTTCCTTGTATACAATATCTCTTTTGCAGGCTGTGCATCGATGTGTTCAATTTTTATGGTTTTCCAGGCCGGGCCAAATCTTATGATTGCCCCGGTCGTTAGCATGCTTACCACGACAGCCGCGATAACTGAAAACAGAAGCGTCCTTTTCATTTTTCTCTCCTTTCTGATATTATTTTTAATTCCATAGTTATGTAATCTTATGAATATAACGAATCCGATTGGGGAAGGGTGTAAAAAAAAGGGCCGGCGAAGCCCTTTTAACAATTTTTAAGAGATCTTGGTCAGCCGTTTCGGTTTCGTCCTGGCCTCTTCTTTTTTCGGAACTGTCAGCCTGAGGATTCCATTCTCGTACCTGGCCTGTATTTTATCCGCGTCCACAACATCTTTGGGCAGGGTAAAGGTACGCTGGAAGGATTCATAGCTGAACTCGCGCCTGCTGAACCGATCCCTTTCATTTTCCTTTTTCTCACTCTTCTTCTCGGATGTGATCATCAGGACGTTATTGTCCAATTCAATGTTAAAGTTCGACTTGCTCATCCCGGGCGCAGCCATCTCAACTTCAAAATTGTTATCGGTTTCTATGATGTTGACTGCCGGAATGGTTGTGTTGGTTTCCGAGAAATTGGAATTGCTCAAATCCCAAAAGGATCTGGTAAAGAAATCATCAAATAAGGCCGGGAACCTGGAGAAAATATCTCCATCTCTTTTAATGATTGCCATAACTACATCCTTTTTTTTTAAATTTTTACTGAACCAATTTTATCAATTCCTAAAACAAAAAAAATGCCACCGGTATGACCGTCCGGTTCCTGTATTTTCTCACTTTCAGGAAAGACAATTCGTCAGGATTGATGTGAGAATGTTAGGCAAAATTGACAGCCCGGATTGACAAATTTACTGCCTCCGGATCGTCGTTGAGACTAAATTAACCGTGTCGCTATTTATCCGGAATCATTTGAATGATAAGGAATTTAGACTATTTTCACTGTGATTTTTTAAAGGCCAAATCATACCATGTTTGATCTGTTCTCATCCAGGGAGTATTATGAGTTACCGTCATTCGAAACGGCGGTATATTCCCTGCTGCTTTCCTTCGTCCTGAGCACGCTTCTGGCCCTCACGTACCAGATTACCGAACGGGGACAGGGTTATTCCCGGAACTTATTCCAGGCCATCGTCCTGGGCTCCATGGTCACGTCCATGGTCCTGATGGCCATTGGGGATTCGATCGCCCGCGGGCTTGGCATCCTGGGAGCTATTGCCATCATCCGGTTCAGGGCGAGGATGAATAGTCCGAGAAATGTAATATTCATTTTTGCCGCCCTGTCGATCGGCATTGCTACGGGAGTGTACGGCTACCGGATTGCCATTGCCGGAACTTTAAGCTTCTGCCTGGTATCATTCCTGCTTTATTTTTCAGGCTATGGATCAAAGCTTATATTGGAGAACATCCTGGTCATTACAGCTGAAACTGCCGTTAAAACTGAAAATCTTGAATCTGTAATTAAATCCCTATGTGATAAGTTTTATCTCATCAGGATCCAGAGATCCAACAAGGAAATAAGGCTGCGTTACAGGCTTACAATCAAAAAAGATACTTCGCGCGAAATCCTTGCTCAAAAATTACGTGAAATTGAAGGGATCAACAATGTGAGGATCACGGTAAGAGAAAATACGGAGGCTTTATAGTGAAAAGGAATATTATTCTATTCGGTATCTGGTCGGTGGTTGCCATCACGCTTTGGGGGATATCGCTTCATTATAAAAGTGAGGCCGATGCCATTGTAGCCGAAGTCGACCCGCAAAAAATAGCGATCAGTTATGAGCGGGCAGTGCGCATCAAGAATATACTCGTCATCCCGGGACAGGATGTAATGAAAGGCGATACCTTGCTGGAGGTCGAACGCCCTGACCTTCTGTTTGATATTGAAAAAGCAGAAAATGAACTCCAGGGACTGTTGCTCGACAGGAAAAGATCCAACGAGGAATTCAATAACCGGATCCTTTCAACCAGGATTGAACAGCAGGCCGCTTTATTCGAGCTTGAAAACGAAATAACGGTTTTGAAAAATCACATGGCCGCCAATACCAGGATCCTTGAAAATCTTCCTGCTCTTGGACCGGAAGAACGATCATCTGCCGATAGCATTCCGGGCAGCAGTCAGTTGAGAGTGAAAATGCTTGAGAATGAAAAAGTGAATACTGAGAATTCCTATAAAATTAAGATCCGGGAAATAGAGAATGAAAAACAGAGCGAGATCAATATGCTGAATAACCGGATCAGCATTCTGGAAAAAGAAATATCACTCCTGAATTCAGAGCGGACCGGCCTGGTCAAGGTCTCCCCCATTGATGGCACCATCGGCAATGTATTTGCACAAATCGACGAATTAATCAGCCCTTATACAACGATTATAAGCATTTATGAAGCTAACCCGACCATCATCAAAGCATACGTGAATGAAAAGAGGAGGCAGGATGTTAACGTTGGGGATGATGTTTTAGTAGAATCAAGCAACAGGAAATATTCCATCGTGGGGAAAATATTCGAGGTTGGCTCCAGGATTACAGATTACCCGGTTCGTCTTTCGGAGAATGGAAGCCTTCTGTTTGGCCAGGAGATATTTATTTCGATCCCGAAAGAAAATAAATTCCTTGGCGGCGAGAAAGTATTTGTGCGGCTCAAAAAAGGGGATAACTCCCGTGATTAAATCCTTAATTACATTACTCATTTTCCCGGTGCCTGTATTTCTTAGTGCACAATTTAACCCGGAAAACTATCTTGGTTCAGCCAGAAGCGATATTCGTATTAATGAAGTCAACCAAAAGCTGGAATACCTTCAGGAGAATAAGATTACATCCCCATGGTTGAACAGGGTGGAAATGCGGATTGAGAGCCAGGACCTAAACATCTCCCCTGAAGACTTAAGGTTAAGAATCAATCCGACCAACCCGTTTGAGATTTCCATGAATAACCAGTATCATAAGATCCAGGTCGGTAAGCTTTACAATGATATGCAATTCAACCTCAATCTTGCTCTCAGAACCAGGTATGGTTTGCTCGTCACCTATTTGTATTTAAAGGAAAAAATTAAAATCCTGGAAGAAGAAGCTATGAGGCTAACTGATGAGATGGCGGTAATCAGGGGTGACAGCGAATTTGAACCCCTGAATGTAGAAGGCATTGTTGACATGGAAGTTAAAACAACTGATTTGCAAATCAAACAAACTGAATTCAAAAGCAAGCTTGAAAAATCATTGGTCTCTATTAAGCTCCTGTATGAATTCGAAGGTGATATCCAGATGGTCCTTGGTGATTTAACCGACGTCAAGAAGATGTCTTCCCTGATCGGGGAAATAAGTCCTGAACCGGATACAGCCAATATTTATATATCAAATGCCATCTCGGACCTTGATCTCCGAAAGGGAAAATACAATGTGGATTTGGGGGAAGCACGACGGAACCTTGGATTTTTCCAGGCGCAATATAATACCGACCGGGCGGATCCCCTGAACGACAGGCTGGGTTTCGAGATTGGGATCAGGCTGCCGATTACCAACGAGGATAAGGCAGATCTGCGAAGATCGTATCTTGACCTTATTGAAGATCGGTTCGAGATCTCCAGGCGTGAATTATGGCTTTCTGAAGAGCAACAATTTGCATTCATCAATGTGATGGCTTCAATCAATAAATTCGGTATCGTAAACTCGAAATTAAGTTTACTCTTCCCGAATGACTCCATGGAAGCCTACAGCCGGAATGCCGACAATGACCCGAACGATTTGCTGAACATCAAGAACAACCTTATCAAATTGAAAGACACAAGGCTGGAAATGCTATACGAAGTGTATCTGAATTACATTGAGTTCCTCGATGTCTCGGGTAAGCTTCCTGAAACGCCCCTGGTTAATTATCTGTCGCCCGGCCTGAATCAATTCTGAACTTCAACGAAGAACACTGATCATTCCATTGATATTCGGTGACTCCGCACGGGGCTCATTCAATTCCAATATATAAAAATAGGTCGCATTGGGAACTGTCTCCCCGTTATCGGTGCCAGTCCAGTTGTTTTGATAACCCCTGAATTCCGTAATCTTTTTCCCCCACCGGTTATAGATGGATAGGACGGAATTTGGATAGTATTCAATATTCCTGATTACAAATGTTTCATTCTTCGCGTCGCCATTCGGGGTGATCACATTGTATGGAAAGATATCAGGAGGCAAGGTAACACAGGCCGTATTTGACCATGAATATGATTCGCTACCTTTATTTTCAATTGCTTTAACGGCAAAACAATGCTCAAACCCCGAATTTTGTTTAGTATAAAAGTACCCCGGACTTCCCTGCCCGGAAATCATTTCATAAGGCTGCTCATCAATGCTCAGCCAGATCTCGTAATTCCAAACACCTTCCTGCCAATGTATATAGTCGTTCCAGCGAAGTTCGGTGCTTGCCGTATCGTTGAAATCCTTCCTTATTTCAAGCAGTATATTGTTATGCGCATCCGATAAAACGGGGCTGCCACAATCTTCATTGGTTTTGAGTATATATAAATACCTGATTTGGTCTGATATTACGGCTGTATCCATGTATACAATGTTCAAACTGCTCAACGTATCGAGAATGATCCAGTGATTCTCCGGATCGGACCGGTAGAGATATACGGGCTTGTAATAGTCGGAATCCATTCTAGCCCAATGGACGAACAACCTGTCATTTATGAAATCCTCATGGGTTACATTGATCATCTCCAATTCAGGCTCCTCAACATTAATCTGGATTTCACTTTCCGAACTTGCATCGCAAATTCCGGCCGTATCGGCTGCATATGTCGAGATCCGGTAGGTTCCCTCACAGGGATAAATAAGGCCGGGTATAAAATCAATTGCCTTTAAATCTATTTTCCTGCCATCGCCAAAATCCCAGTTGATATAATGATATAATGAATCGGCCTGTATATCCAGATAAACCGGATCTCCAATTCCATAGACATCCCTGTCGGAAGCTAAATGCAAATCCGCTTCGGGCATTTTTTGTATATATATCTCCAGCGTATCGGAAATTCCGGAGCACACGGAATCAGACAAACTTTGTTGGGTGAACCATATGCTTCCAATCCCGGCCGAATTCCAATTTGTCAAAACCTGGTTTGAATCTGTATTTCCGGCAAAAGTTCCATTGGTTACTTCCCAGGTATACACAGTGCCGGGGACGATGAAAGCAGTATATAGATGATCCGACAGGTTATCGGAACATAGCGTATCAGGTCCGAATGGTGCGTCCGGCTCAAGCTGGTTCTTAACTTTTACATATTTATATACAGAATCACCCACGCATCCCCTGGAATCTTCAGCCACTACGCCGACGAATGCCATGGGATTGGACAAGCCCCAATCAACATATACACTGTCGTTCTGCGATCCGGAGGCGATGCTCCCTCCTTCCTGGAACCAGGAATATTGATATGGGTAACTTTCCTTTATCCAATATAATACCTCTTCAGTATCGGGACATACAGACCTGGGGCCGAGGATGCTCACAACCGGATTTAATACCCTCACGACCTGGACGCTGAGCTCCTCGAAGCCAGCACATTCCTCGGTGGAAGATTTAGCCGATAAGGTAACCAGATACCTTCCCGGCTTTTCATAAATATAAGGTAGAGGAACCGTATCATACGAAGTCATGGTTTTCCCGTCGCCGAAATTCCAGGTGTATTGACTGAATTCAAATTCCGTGACCGGCGCAAAATTAAAGGGAGTGCCATGGCAGATACTATCGGAAGGAATTGACTCCCCTTCCTGGTCCGTGGTCGTGATCTGGAGGTTAATATTTCCCAGCCCTGCACCGGTGGCATATCCAAAGGATTCGTTGCTGCCATAGCCATATACATAGGCGATGATACCATCCCTCGATTTCAGGGTATGATTGCCCCCCTGGATTAAAATCCTGGCATAAGAATAATCCTCGTTTCCGGGAACTGCTATAAAGCCGCTGAACATTGAGTTATTATCCAGGATAACTGTCTCAATATCTGATGTTTTAGCTATTATACTTAAATCAAAATTTACCAGAGTGGCGATTTCCGGCGCATAAAAGGTGATCTTCTGTATAACCTGGCGTGTGGGATTCAACATGATTTGAAAGGGGTCTCCCCTGCTGCCATCACATGCCTGGCTCCTGCTGAACTGAGCGACACTCACCGGCTTATCGGAGGCGATGGTATTTACCCCGTCGACGAGGTCGGTCAGGAATTCCCCCGTATGAAAATATTCACCGTCAGTACCTGTCATCGGAATTCCGTTAATAGTAATCTTTGTACTGTCGTGTCCTGCAAGCACCTTGATATAATCTCCTCCGGTTCTGTTTAAGAAACTAACCGATATATACTCTTTCCCCCAGGTATTGAGCGGGTACATCTGGCTATACAGGTGGTCATGGCCGTCGGGGTGGTTACATTGCCCGACCTTGGTGTACTTATTCCCGGCGAAAACCGCGAATCGTTTGCATTCATCCAGCGAATTCCTTACTGCCCTTACGATTGAACCCGTCAGGTCACCGGCAGCCTGCACCTGGAAACACTGCCCTTCATTAAGGGTTACCGTGATCGGGATCCCGGCAGCATCTCCTGATTTTGTGCTGACCGAAGGAATGATTTCGATCCTTGTATTATCCTCGATGCTAACGATAACAAATTCTGAATCGGAATGGGAGTTGTTATCCCGGTTGCCATCCTCCCAGTGCGACATGACAAAATAATTGTTTCCCAGGGTATAGGTTGGAAGAATAACAGCCATATCCGCACTGTACTGTCTTTTATTCATGGCAAAAACACTTACATCTTTCTCCGTAGTGATGTGAACGGCCTTATTCTGAATCGTGTTGGTGCCCGTAACCATGGCAAGCTCGGTTGGTATTGGCACAATCGACGACCTGCCGGGAACTACCGTGATGGTAAGCGGTGGAAAGGCCCCGGACATTCCCGGAATTTCGATCAGGGCCTGGGTTGTATCGTCGGCGCTGATGTAAATTTCCAGAAGGATCGGGTTATCTTCATCCTGCAGCCAGTTTTCCATAAATCCGATCCAGAAATCATCTCCTTCGGTAGAAATGTTCTGAGCTGATAAGAAAGCTGGCATTAGTAAAAAGCTCAGGCACAATGCGTAAAAAAATTTCATTCCCCGGATTTCGAAATATTTTTATCAGAAATATCGATTCCTTAATATTACACAAAGATATAACCGATAGCCTGTATTCGATAATTTAATCGCTTAAGTATTTAACAATTTTAACTATGGCAAAACCGGCAGTGGCCATCGATATGGATGATGTTGTGGCTTTATACACGAAAAAAGTTTTAGAAACCCTCCGAACGGAAACCGGGTTTGTACCTGATCCGGAAAAAACCCAGGGTAAATTTCTGAGCCAATCGCTGGAGCCCCATTATGTTGAAATTGTGAGCAGTTTCCCGTACAGAAAAGGATTTTTCCGCGACCTGGAGGTGATGCCCCACAGCCGGGAGATAATCAAATGGCTTACAGAATATTTTGATGTAACGATTGTTACCGCATGCATGATGCACCCGAATTCATTGAATGATAAGCTTGCCTGGTTAAACCGGAATTTTCCATTTATTCCCCCACAGAAGATAATTTTTTGCGGCGA
>DATDPY010000357.1:0-2679 GCA_035292565.1 Cyclobacteriaceae bacterium
AGAGCGGCGCTACCATCATGTGCCTGCTGCGCAGTTCAGTGGATTCGGCCAAGGAAGATCTGGGAAATATGGTCCGCAGTGTGTTCGAGCTGGCCGGCGCCGAAGTCAGGCTCGAAGGCGGTTACCCCGGCTGGAAACCAAATCCCGATTCGCCGATCCTGAAAACGATGAAAACAGTGTATGAAAATAAATACGGCAAAACCCCGGAAGTCAAGGCAGTCCATGCCGGGCTTGAATGCGGATTGATCGGCGGAATCTACCCGAAGATGGACATGATCTCCTTCGGCCCCACGATCCGCTTCCCCCATTCCCCGGATGAAAAAGTTCATATTGCTTCCGTAGGGAAATTCTGGGATTATCTCGTCGAAACCCTGAAAAATATTCCTTCGAAATAACCTTATCTCGTACCCAACCTTGCAGGTCTGTGGGCGGAATTGTGTGCAGGCCAAAGTCCTGCAAGGTTTTTTCTTTTATTACGATCTTTCAATCACGCCTGTTATTTCTCTGATTTATAAAATTAGTTTTAAATTCACATCTGTCCAAAATAAGCGGATAATAAAAAGTAAACGGGGGCTAATTCAAAGATACAAACTGGGAGATCAATATATTCATTTGAGTAATTGATTATAGTTAATATTGCCACGAATGCACTAATATTGATAAATGATTACCCAATCAATCACTTACCGACAAAAATATTCGCCTTATTAATTGTTATTACATATCCTTGAATGGCGGAAATAATTTATAAAGACGAGAGCTATAAAATTATTGGAATATGCATGGAGGTTCATAATCACCTGGGGCCGGGATTTCTTGAGATTGTATACAAAGATGCGTTGGAGTATGAGTTTCAGAAAGCCAAAATTCCCTTTGAAAGAGAGAAAGAATACGTTGTTCATTACCGTGGAATCACGCTGCGTCGTAAATTTTATGCCGATTTTGTTGTGTTTGACAAAATCATTCTGGAAGTTAAGGCCGTCGCAGGTATTTCAGATGATTTTATTGCCCTTGCGATAAATTATCTGAAAGTTTCGAGAAACAAACTTGCCATTATTGCCAATTTCGGTGAGGTAAAATTTAAACATAAGAGGGTCGTCTTATAATGACGGGAATATCCCGCCCTGAAGTATATTAATATAACTTCAGGGCGGGATCACGAATTAATATTTGTGACATTAAAATTATTATTCATAATAATTTTAATGAATTCGTGGTTGAAAACATTTAATATTTTTCGTGCATTCGTGGCCATAAGAAGCCTTTGAAAATTGCAAAAACGAGGGGTCGATTGAAATCCAATAGGAAGATCCTTCAATATAATCGAAAATAAAAGAAATTTTCATACTTTGAAAACGTTTTGGACAGTATAGCTTTAAATTGCAGGTTAAACTAATCACAGCTTCAGCATGAAATCAATAAAAGTAATCTCCTGGAACGTGAATGGGATCAGGGCCTCGGTTAACAAGGGATTTTATGATATTTTCCGCGAATTAAAGCCCGACATATTTTGTGTTCAGGAAACAAAGGCACAAGATGATGTGATGCAAAAAATAGCCGGAGAGTTAAAAGATTATCACCTGTTCTCGAGCTCAGCAGTCAAACCAGGTTATTCCGGGACAGCCGTTTTTTCCAGGATAAAGCCCAAAAGTCACCATAAGATCATGGGCAAGAAAGAACACGACCAGGAGGGCAGGATCATCGCCCTGGAATTTGACGACTTTTTCCTGGTCAACACATATGTGCCGAATTCGGGCCAGGAATTAAAACGGCTGACCTACAGGGCAAAATGGGATAAGGATATGCTGAATTACTTAAAAGGCCTTGACGCAAAAAAGCCCATCGTCCTCACCGGGGATATGAACGTAGCCCACGAACCCATCGACCTGGCTAGGCCGGATTCGAATTACAACAAGACGGCCGGTTATACCCAAAAGGAAATTGATGGATTCGATAACCTGCTTTCCGCCGGTCTGGTGGATACCTTCCGTCACCTCAACGGTCAAAAAGTACAGTACACTTTCTGGAGCCAGCGCTTCGGGGCCCGTGCAAAAAATGTCGGCTGGCGGATCGACTATTTCCTGGTCAGCCATCGCATTATTAACAAAGTTAAATCCTCCTTTATCCTCGATAAAATTATGGGATCGGACCATTGTCCCCTTGGTATAGAAATAGCGATTTAATACCTGGTCCGACCATTGGGAAGTGAACCGATCTAAACGTTTACACGGTTGTGTTCACTTGTTTAACTGTTCACTTGTTCAACTGTTCACTTTTCCACCCTGGGCAGGCTCAGCAATTTCCCAATGATCAGCATGGCGTAAAGATTTCCCCAAACCGATTCGATAATGCCCACATTCCTGACAATCCGGTGTGCCTGGCTATATTGGGAATCGACTCCGCCAAGAACGGAAAAACTATGGTAAATACATTCGGAATAAGACGGCAGGCCCAGTTCAAGTCTGACGCCGAAACAGCCGGGGATTATAAAATTCAGGATATCATACAGGCTGGCAAATGAAATGGCGATCATCAGGTATACGCAGGCCGCGCCCCAGAGCTTTTCGCCGGTCAGGAAGCTGCCGGAAAAAACATCTACGATCGAATACCCGATCACCGTGGCTTCAACAATAAATATAATGCTGTGCAACGACAACAGGTACAGTCTCCGGTCCGGCA
>DATDPY010000358.1:0-7361 GCA_035292565.1 Cyclobacteriaceae bacterium
TATAGGGCAGTTGCTTGCCGTAAATTCTTCCGAAATCAGCTCCCGGGCTATGATCGATCGCACGGTTATAGCTATAAGCAGATGTAAACCTGGTACGAATAGGTCCAAAGTTTTGTTCTACAACCAGGTTCAGTTCAATGCCCGATGACCAGACTTCCCTGATATTTTTTGCCGACCAGAATTCACCTTCGGGCATCCATAAGATCCAATCGTGGATCCTCATGTGAAAAACATTCGCCGTAAGATTGGCCAGGAAATCTTCTTTAAACAATTTCCCTGCAAGGCCAGTCTCAATACTGCCTCCTTTCTCCGGATTTAAGTCGGGATTTCCACCTGGCATCCAATAGCGGTCATTCAGGGTAGGGATCCTGTAACTTCTGGCCGCCTGGGCTGTCCATCTGGCATCAAAGCCATGACCGTTGATGATAAGCAAATTGATTCCTGCGGATGGAGCAAACGGAGCATATCCGACAGTCGAGAATTGTTGTCTGATGTTCGTGCCGATATCGAGGCCAGGAGTTACATTCCACAAAATGTTGGAATAAAGGTCGAGGTAATTTTCCGATATCCTGCCCGGGTATGCATCTGCAGAGGCAATGATATGGTCGATTTGAGCGCCTGCCCGGAGATCCAGGCGATCATCGATTTTCTTGCAGGCCTCGCCTTTGAAAAGGTACCGGCTGGTCATCGTCATTTCTGTCCGGTTATACAGGTAGTAATCCCACAGATACCCCGACATGAAGTTTACCATGATTTCCGGCCGGTCGATACTGAATTCGGTCGCAATCCTGAAACTCTTTTCCCGCAGTTCGTCATCATTAGACCTGTCCGACATTACAGGCTGTAATTCCCTGACACTGTCGTTATACCATCCGTTTACCTTAAGCTGGTTATATTTTCCCGTTTTAAAAAAAACATCCTGCAAAATACCTCCCTGCAATACCCTTGCATTTTCCTGCCGCTCCAGAGGTTCACCGGCCCGGGTGATATTTTTATAGGTAAAGGAATTAGGGTTGGTGTTGAAGTACATCCGTGTGCGGGTTTCCGCTTTCAGGCCGGAAAAATCCGATGTCAGGGATGTATACGATTGGCCGAAATCTGTAAAGTCCTGGGATACGCCCAGGCGGAAGCCCATGTGCCATGCCGGCAATGTCGACAAAAGAATGCTTCCCCCGATTGCCCCTGATCCTGCCATTGGGCTTGCCGGCCCGAATTGCAGGATTACCTTATCCGCAGCAATAACGGGTAAAAGGGAAAAATCGGCCTGTCCGACCGAAGCCTGGTTCAGGGGAAGTCCGTTCCAGAATACTGCGGTATGCGACGGTCCGGTTCCCCGAAAGGAAATCGTAGATATCATGCCGTTACCGTAGGACTTGAAGAAAAGCGGGATCTTTCTTCCCAACAACCGGCTAAAGTCCCGGTATTCGCCGGAGCCGAGTTCCATGGAATCCAGGCGGATTATTTTGTATCCAACGGCATATTTTTCCATCGCTTTGCCATGGATAACCAGGTCTTCCAAATGTACGGTATCGGCAATATCCTGGCTTCGGACCGCCAATGGAACGACCAGGGTTATGATCAGTAAAACCAGCCTCAGCATTTTGCCATACATTAATTTATTGCCCGACAATAAACTAAAAGCAATCGAGGCGCAGGTCCGGAGCAGCTTAAGGCATCAGATTGTCGTAAGTTTTCCAGCTTTTTCTCCCGAAAGCTTAAAGTTTATGAAATGTTATGGCAGGTCTCCTGGCTTAACCTGATCTCCCGGCCTTCCCATCCCCCTGAAATAATTCTTCATTCCAGGGTAAGACAGTGGCAAGGTGGTGAGAGATCAATAAAAAAGGTCTTACAGTTGCGGGAACAGCTTCGGAATCTCCCCCTGAAGTTATCTAAACTTTTACGAAGTTTATAATAACTTCAGCGCGGATCACCGAATTCCCTATTAATCCTTCGTCGCCTTTGCGACAGGAGCCACAACAAGACAAATTTATGAATTCATAATTCACAAATTGTTTATTTTTCAAAATATTTTTCCGGGTATAAGAACCTCCGTGCCGATTTTTGTTTAATATCATGGCATCCATTCCAAAACTTCTGGTACTTAGCCGGTAACCATTGAGAAATATCTGCGCCATATTACTTTTGATATGCCACATCCTGATTCTGTCCTGCCGGGATCATGAAAGAAAAAATTCCCGGGGAAACATGCAAACATCCCTGAACGACAGCATCCCGTCAGTCAGGATTGAATATGCCAGAAGGTTCGCAGTTAACAGGATAAACGGATACGACATAATCACCGTAAGATCACCCTGGCCCGGCTCCGTCGAATCTTATGCCTACATATTAAAGACTTCCGATAACACAAATCCCATTCCCGATATTCCCGGTGCCCAGGTGATTAACACCCCGGTGCGCAATATTGTATGTTATTCAACCACCCACCTGCCTTTCCTGGAGATGATCGGCGAACAGGAAAAATTAATCGCCTTCCCGACCACCAGTTATATCAGCTCTCCGGTTTTCAGGAAAATGGCGACAGATGGCCGGATTCAGGACCTGGGTCCTACAAGCGAAATCAATTTTGAAAAGCTGATCACGCTCAATCCCGGGCTTGTTATGGCTTACACGATGGGAAATGACCTGGGCATGATTCAGAAAATCATTCTGGCAGGTATTCCGTTGGTATTAAATGCCGACTACCTGGAAAATCACCCGCTAGGGAGGGCAGAATGGATTAAATTCACGGGGTTGTTTTTCCGTCGCGCCGAACTTGCCGATTCAATTTTTAATTCGATTCGCAGCCGGTATCTGGAATATTCAGGCATTACGGCCGGCTCCACCGATCGGCCGACCGTTGTTACTGGTGTGGTATACGGAGATACCTGGTTTCTCCCGGGCGGCCGGAATTATGCTTCCATTTTTTTCAGGGATGCGGGAGCCAGGTATCTTTGGGAAGATAATCTTTCCGAATCCATCCTGCAATTAAGCTTTGAAGCTGTATATGAAAGGGCTTCCGGGTCCGACTACTGGATTGGAACGGCAAGCTATGAAACCCGTCAAATGCTAAGGAATGCCGATTCGAGGTACGCTGAGTTCAAGCCTTTTAATACAGGCCGTGTGTACAATTACTCGGCCCGGATCAATCCTGAAGGCGGAAATGAATATTTTGAGAAGGGTTATGCCCGGCCTGACCTTGTATTGGCCGATCTCGCGGCTATTTTTCATCCTGAAGTCATGAAAGGACATAAGCTGTATTTTTATCGGAAAATTGAATAACATTGAATCAGAACAATATCAAATTCAGATCATTGACCCGAATCCGAAGCTATATCCTTTTATTATTTCTCATCATCGCCGTTGTGTTTGTCTTGTTTGTTGTCAATATATCCCTCGGATCCGTTTCCATTCCTCCGGTCCAGGTAATAAAAACTTTAGCCGGTATTGCCGTGGATAATATATCGTGGCAAAATATCATTCTCCAGTTCAGGGTTCCCAAAGCCATTACAGCGGTCCTGGTAGGCAGTGGACTTGGGATAAGCGGGCTGTTGATGCAAACGCTGTTCAGGAATCCGCTGGCCGGTCCATTCGTCCTCGGCATCAGCGCCGGCGCCAGCCTTGGCGTGGCCCTATCCATACTTGCAGGAATGTGGTTTGGGCTTGCATTGACGCAATCGGGCATCGCCGGGACCTGGGCTCTCGCTGCTGCGGCAGTAGCGGGGGCATTTTTTGTCCTGGTCATCGTCCTGATCATATCTTCAAGGATTCGCGATAGCATGTCCCTGCTGATCATTGGCCTCATGATGGGCAGTGCAACCTCGGCCGTTGTCAGCATCCTTCAATATTATTCCAGGGCAGAAAGCGTACAGGCTTACCTGATCTGGACCTTCGGAAGCCTGGGCGGTGTTACCTGGGAAGAGCTGGAAGTTTTCGTGCCGGTAATCCTGACCGGAATCATCCTTTCATGGCTGATCACTAAAAAACTGAATGCGCTTCTGCTTGGCGACCAATATGCGGAAAGCCTGGGCATGAATATTAAAAAAGCCAGGTTCCTCGTCATCCTGATCACATCAGTTCTTGCGGGAGCCGTTACAGCATTCTGCGGTCCGATTGCCTTTATCGGAATTGCCGTTCCACACCTTGCCAGATCGCTTTTCAGGTCAACGGATCACCGGCTTCTCCTGCCACTTGTGGCCATGACAGGCGCCGTGATCATGTTAGGCTGTGATATCGTCGCACAGGTCCCGGGAACTGAATTTACGCTTCCGATCAACGCCGTTACCTCTGTCATCGGAGCCCCGCTCGTCATCTGGATTGTTTTCAAAAGACAGGACCTCAGTTCTTCATTCAGTTGAAAATGGCGAGGACTCCCGTTATATCATCCCATGACCTTGCTGCAGGCTATGCCAGTGGAAAACAAAAAAAAATAATCCTCAGTCACATCCAAATTGAAATATTCCCGGGAGAAATCGTATGCCTGGCCGGGGCAAACGGAATTGGCAAGTCTACCCTCCTGAAAACCCTGGCAGGACTTCTGCCGCCTGTTTCGGGCAGCATTATGCTTAAGGGGAAACCTGTTGTGTCATATACTCGGCAGGAAATTGCCAGGCTGATCAGTGTTGTGCTTACAACCAGGATCCCGATCGGGAACCTGAGAGCCCGTGAAGTGGTTGCCCTGGGCAGATACCCTTACACCAACTGGCTCGGACTCCATTCCGCTGAAGATGAAGAAAAAATTAAAATAGCCTTTGGAATGACGGGTACGCGGGAACTGGAATCGATGCTCATTTATGAATTAAGCGACGGCCAGCTTCAAAAGATCATGGTGGCCAGAGCCCTTGCCCAGGACAGCGAGGTAATCCTGCTCGATGAACCTACAGCACACCTCGATCTGCACAACAAGATTTCGATCATGAAACTGCTTAAGGACCTCTCTTCTAAAACCGGGAAAGGGATCCTGGTGGCGACGCATGAGCTTGAGCTTGCTTTCCAGGTTTCGGATCGGCTGATCCTTATTCGTGAAAACGGGACGCTGGAGTCAGGCACACCGGAAGACCTTATATTGAAAGGCTCCATTGACTCCTTCATGAATTATTCATCGGTTATCTTCGACAAAAGTTCCGGGAAATTTTTGCCCGTCCGTTCCCCTGGACCTGCATTGATGGTGCATGGGACAGGAATTCCGTATGTCTGGACCAAAAACGCCCTGGAGAGATCCGGTTATAGTGTTGCACGGGAAGGATCGGAATATCTTGCAGCTATCCATATTGATATCAAAAATGACAGGGTATTTTGGACGATTAAGTATCAAAACACAATGGAAATCGTTTACTCTATCGAAAGCCTTTTAAATTGCCTGGATAAATTTTTTCTACATGTTTAATTTCCTGCTTCCTTTATTGTTGACATTCAACCCGGTCAATATCGATCCCATTGAAATGAAAGTCATGACGTTCAATATCCGGAACGGAACACTCGACAATGGTCCCAATTCATGGGCTAACCGGAACAAGATTGTTTTCAACATGCTTGGCAAATATGACTGTGATTTTGTCGGTTTACAGGAAGTTCTGGGGTTTCAGCTTGAAGAAATACTCGAAGCTTTACCGCAATATGAAATGATCAGCCGGACCAGGGACATTTCACCCTATGAAGGGGAATCATGCCCGATTTTATTCAATAAAGAAAAATGGGAATTGGTTGAATCCAGCCACTTCTGGCTATCGGAAGACCCGGAAACCCCGGGAAGCAAATCATGGGGAGCGGTATTGCCGAGAATTTGCACCATGGGAAAATTCCGGAATGTAACCGGAGGGCAAGTTGTCCACATTTATAATACACATCTCGATCATATTTCAACCAGGGCCAGGGAGGGAAGTTCGGGAGTGATCATAAGGCATATCAATAAAAATAGAGCTCAGAAAAACCTGGTCATCATGGGCGATTTCAATTCTTCTGAATTCGATATGCCCATTAATTACCTGGTGCAGAATGAAATTTTGAATGTACAAGACACATACCGGCAGAAGCATAAAAGAATATCAGTTGAGGATGCTACCTATTACGGCTGGGGGGAGCATAATCCCGATATCGGCGCAAGGGTGGATTATATACTGAGTTCAAGGAGCCTCAGGGTCTTAAGCTGCAACGTAGTCGATTTCAATATTGAAAACCAGTACCCCTCGGATCATTCCCCTGTAATTGCAGTCCTGGAAATACCCAGGTGATGATTATCCGGTTCATGTCATTGCCTGCCGAATAGCCCATTTCCAGCCCGGGACTAAAAATTCAGATATTCTCCTTCATCAGTTAATACGGGTTCAGGTTGTAATATATCCATTTTGCATTTAAATTCAGGCAAATTTTTATTTTATGCGCCCGCTAAGGCTTACCGGTCTGATAGTTTATCTCGTGTCGCTGTCCCTCATGTTTTCCTGCACCAAATCACAGGAAGAACAGGAAGAAATTACCGATTATTCACAATATGTTAACCCGATGATCGGCACCGGTGGACACGGTCATACATTTCCAGGAGCCACCCTTCCCTTTGGGATGGTTCAGATTAGCCCGGATAATGGCAAAAACGGCTGGGACTGGTGTTCAGGGTATCACTATAGTTCTGACAGCATTGTCGGTTTCAGCCATACCCATATCAGCGGTACCGGAATTGGAGATATGCTCGATGTTTCGGTTATGCCTTCATCCGTGAATATTCCCATCACTTCCATGGATACCATGGGATTTGACATCAGTCCCTATTATGCCACATTTTCCCATGATGATGAAGAGGCCTCACCCGGTTATTACAGGGTGCTGCTGAAGGAATCGGGTATCCAGGCTGAATTCACCGCTTCCTACAGGTCGGCCTTTCACAGGTATTCGTTCCCCGGCAAGGACACGGTTTCCATGATCATTGATCTCGGATTTCATGTAAACTGGGATGCACCGGTCGATACCCACGTGAAGGTGATTAGCGACAGCCTGGTTACAGGCTTCAGGTTTTCAAACGGCTGGGCGGCGAACCAGAAAGTGTATTTCGCGATGAGATTTTCAAAATCCCTGTTCGCATTTTATGGAAGCGGCAAGGATACCCTGTATATCTCTGATCCTCGCTCTATTGAATCGCCTTCCTCCCTTGCGGTATTAAAATTCAATATTGCCGGGGACCCAGTGATCATGGTAAAGGTTGGATTATCGTCTGTTTCTGAAGAAAATGCCCTGATCAATCTGAATGCGGAACTTCCTGACTGGGATTTTGAAAAGGCACGGGCATCTGCCAGACGGGCCTGGAACCGGGAATTATCAAGAATAGAAGTTGCGGGGGGAAGCCCGGATCAAAGGTCAGTGTTTTACACGGCATT
>DATDPY010000359.1:0-4571 GCA_035292565.1 Cyclobacteriaceae bacterium
CACCGGGAGCAACAATCACGCTGGATAAGAATAATTTGCCTAAAGTATCCATGGGGATGAGCCGCGACATGCTTTCATTTTATTCAAATACTAAAAATATCCTCAATGGCATTCTGCTTAAAAATGGTTGTCGGCTTTTGAACATGGAGCTGATCAGGCCGGATGGGTTTTCTTACCGGGGGATTCGATTTTCAACAGCACATCAGGTCGGCTCCTGCAGAATGGCGGAAAATATCGATGAGGGCGTTGTGGATCCATCCGGGGAGGTTTTTAACTATAAGGGAATGTATATAACGGATGGCTCGGCCATACCTGCTTCAACCGGAGTAAATATAAGCCTGACTATACTGGCTAATGCAGAAAGGATTACTCATGGCATCATTGAGAAATTAAGAAATTAGTCAAGTCGCAGTGATCGTATTTGACGGCGGCGAGATCCGATTGCAGTCCAGCCGATGAATACTTGACTGGCCTCCCCATGACCCCATCTCCCGGTCTCCCAATCTACTTTTCCACTATCCAACTCAATACAATTTCGATGTATTTTATTGTGCGGATGTACGGGTATGTTACAGATTTTCTTACCAGTTTGTACTTGTTTGGCATTCCCCGTAGTTTTAAATTGACAGATATTTCAGGCATGACTCCGTTTAATTTTTTATTAAGCCGGTTTCGCCGGCAGTTTCAGGCAATTATTCATGTGGATGTCCAACCTTAAAATAAATTGTTATGAAAAAATCAAAATTTACCCGCCGCGAGGTGCTTACGGCATCGGCCGGGGCTATCGCAGCATTAACCATGGGATTTCCATTCAAGACCCATGGATCTGCACGTAAATACGCGGATAAGCTTGCCATCAAAGGCGGGACGCCTGTCCGGACGAAGGATTGGCCTAGTTGGCCTCAGTGGGACCCGGCAGATGACCATAAAGTTATTGAGGTGCTTCATAGCGGTCAATGGTGGAGAGGTAATGGTGGGCATGTTGCTGAGTTTGAAAAACAATATGCTGAATTGATCGGCTCGAAAAGATGCCTGGCAACCGCCAGCGGGACGATGGCCTTGATCACGTCGTTGCACGTGATGGGCGTTGACGCAGGTGATGAAGTTATCGTTTCTCCCTATACTTTTATTGCCAGCTATAATGTGATCTTTGACAGGAAGGCGTTGCCGGTTTTCGCCGATTCGGACCCGGAAACTTTTCTTATCGATCCTGATAAAATTGAAGAAAAGATCACCGGGCGGACAAAAGCGATACTGCCTGTTCATATTTACGGATTGCCCTGTGATATGGACAAGATCAATGCTATCGCTAATAAACACAACCTGGTGGTGATCGAGGATGCCTGCCAGGCCTGGCTTTCGGAATACAAAAATAAAAAATGCGGAACACTTGGGGACCTGGGCTGTTTCAGTTTCCAGAATTCAAAGCACATCCCGACGGGAGAAGGGGGCGCCATCACAGGGAATAATGACAAGATCATGGACCGTTGCCATTCCTACCATAATTGCGGTAGACCTTACGGAAGCATGATTACTGGTGGGGATAATTCCATCATCGGCAGCAACCGGAGAATGGCCCAATACCAGGCGGTCATGTTGTTATCCCAAATGAAACGTGCTTTGAAGGATGCAGATACCAGATGGGAAAATGCCAAATACCTGGAATCCGGATTAAAGGAGATCCCCGGGATCATCCCGGGTAAGCTGGTACCCGGAGCAACCAGGGCTTCCTATCATTTATTCCCGTTCCGGTACAGTAAAGAAGTTTTTAATAATGCCCCCAAGGCCAGGTTTCTTGCAGCTTTGGAAGCTGAGGGAATCCCGGCTGTGGAAGGTTATGGCCCCCAGAATAAACTTGCTCTAATCGATGAGGCCCTGAACTCAAGAGGTTATCAGAGGCTGTTTCCGGCAGAGAGACTGAAAAGTTACAAGGATGAGAATAGCCTGCCCGGGAATGATAAACTTTGTGCTGAGGCTGTTGGGCTTTATCAAAGCATTCTGCTCGGAACGAAGAGCGATATGGATGATATCGTCAAAGCTATTGCCAAGATCTATGAGAACCGGGATCAGTTGATCTGAATTCAAAATTCCTTAGCTAATTACCAAGGATACCTGATTTATAAAATATCGTCGTTGAGAATATATGATAATCCGGGATTGTATTGAGAATTTCCGGGGAAAGCGGTAAATTTCACATGGGAAACACCGCAACTTTTTAAGCTGCTTAAAAATGGAACAGCGACGTCTCGCCGCTATTTTATTCAGTGACATATCCGGATATACCGCTCAAATGGGTGAGGATGAGAATAAAGCTCTGCACCTGCTTGAAAAAAACCGGAAACTACACCGGGCACTGGTAAAATTATTTCACGGCACGATCATTGATGAGATCGGGGATGGAACTTTTGCGTGCTTTAATTCCGCCCTGGATGCCGTTTACTGCGCAGTAGAGCTGACCAGGACATGCGTCAGGGAAAATTTCCCCGGCCTGCATATAGGCATACACCTGGCTGAGGTGATTTTTTCCGGGCATAAAGTTTTTGGCGACGGAGTAAACCTGGCATCAAGGATTCAGACCTCCGCAGGGAGAGGTGAAATATTGATTTCGGAAGACGTTTACCGGAATATCAGGAATCATGAAGGAATTAGCGCAGAATTTCTCGGGGAAAAAAACTTCAAAAACATTAAAGAACCTGTAGGAATATACAAACTTACAGTTGCGGATTCACTCATCATCGCAAAGGGCATTGATGAACAGCTCGCGGAAGTTTTTGAAACCAGTTCAGGAAACATTTCAATCTCAGCAAAAAAATTAGCTCTTTATATTACAGCCGCTATTCTCCTTGTAAGCGGGATGATTTTTATGGCCTTGAAAATCAATTATCGAAGGCCTCCGCAGCTTGTGGAAAAATCTATAGCAGTATTGCCTTTTAAGAATTATAGCCCGGGAAGCGGGGAGGATTATTTCTCCGACGGCATGACGGAAGAGGTTATCAATTATCTTTCGAAGATCCGCGACCTCAAAGTAATCTCGAGGACTTCGGTGGAACAATACAAAGATTCTCCCGAAGATATCAAAACCATCGCCCGCGAGCTTGGAGTTTCAAACATACTGGAGGGCAGTGTCAGAAAAGACAGCAATAAGATAAGAGTCACGGTCCAACTGATACAGGCGCAGTCTGGATTTCATTTATGGTCGGATGAATACGACCGGAATCTGTCTGGAATATTTGAAGTCCAGACCGATATTGCAAAGGAAGTGGCCGGAGTGCTGGCGGCCGTCCTATCAGAAAAAGAAAAGATGCTGATTCAAAAACGGACTACCGTTTCTCTCACAGCTTATGATTTTTATATGAAGGCAAAAGATGAATTCATGCATTACAGGATGGGCGAAGGGAATGTGTACCTCGACAGGGCCGTTTCATTATATCTTAAAGCATTAGCGCTGGACCCCCGATTTGCGCCTGCCTATGCGGGCCTTGGATGGACTTATTACAGAAAGACCGGGTTGAATGAATATTTCAGTGAAAATTATCTCGATTCGGTAAAAATTATGGGTGAAAAGGCACTCGGATTTGATGATAACTGCGAAGAAGCCCATGCCCTGCTTGGACATTACTATTATGAATTGGGAGATCCGGATAGGGCGTTCGCTGAAATTGAAAAAGCGATAGATATAAACCCAAACTATATTGAGGCCTTGTGGCTGAAAGCTGACATGTTATTTTACAACAAAGGAGATTATGTGGATGGGATAAATTTCAGCCTGAAGACCATGGAGTTGTATCATGGACCGGATTATGGAGATTTACTCGCTTTTATCGGAGGTGCTTACATGCAGATCGGATTAACAGACCGGGCGGAAAACTATTTTCGCCAGGCAGTTAGCTTATCGGGTGACTCTTCCGGATTCTATAATATCAGGTATTTAAAGGCCAGATCTGAACGTAATTATGATGAAGCCTTGATCTATGCCAACAAAATATGTGTCGGCGACTCGCTATCTTATTATTGTACGGATCAATTGGCCTGGTGCTTGACACTTCAGAAACGATATCGCGACGCCCTGAATATTTGGAAGAGAAACGATAACCAGGAGTTAACGCTTAACAACGGGCACCGGATAGGTTACCTATATATGTTGCTTGGCGATGAGAAAAAGGCCAATGAATATTTTATCCGTCAAATAAGGTATTGCGAAGAAAGCATTCGGCTGAATCGCTCTTATTCCCAATCTTTCAGGGCACATTATGACCTGGCCGCCATTTATTCATATCTTAATGATAAGGAAAAAGCATACTTATATCTCGAAGAAGTATCGGAAAATATTCTGCCACCATTTTGGATGATCATTCTGATGAAGGATGATCCGTTATTTGATAGTATAAGAGGTGAGGAGACATTCCGGGCTTATTTAAAGGAAATGGAAGAAAAATTCAACGCAGAGAGGAACAGGGTTTTACTATTAGTTCCTGAGCCGGAGAGGCCGGCAAGTTAAGTGAAATACCGGTCTGACGAGCCTCCCTGGTCAAACCACCCCCCCTGGTCAGACGAGCCCTCCTGGTCAGACG